>JBAZSC010000002.1:109022-258189 GCA_041662665.1 Patescibacteria group bacterium | reverse complement strand
CAAACTGGACAAATGTTTGACATAGATTTGGTGGCAAAGTTAGTTATTGTCCCAAATTATGTCATTAATCCCATATTTAAGCACTAAAAGAACGAACGACTGGTGGCAAAGTTAGTTATTACCCTTGTGAAAAAATCGCAATTGTTGCATTATTAAAAATGTGGTAATATTATATTAGATTTTACTTTAGTAAAAATAAATTAAAAATTGATAAAGCCTATGAAAAAAATAATTTCAGCAGGCGTTATTTTGGGAGTTGTTTTTTTGTTAGCAAATTATTGTTTTGTTGATGCATCAACTTTTGGTCAGGAATCTCGTTTTGGATTCTTATCAACAGGTATTGGAATTACTCCGAAAGCTGCTAAAAAGATAAAAACGTTTTGGCTAAGACCGCATATTGGTCAAGCCATTTGGGAAAATATAGAAGGAACAAAAGGTGTTTTTACTTGGACAAGAATGGACAAAGAAGTTAAAGATGCACAAAAGTATAATCTACAATTATTAGTGACGATCTGGCCATTTGCAACTTGGGATCAAGAAGTTTGTCATAAAAATATTAAAAATGCCCAGGGTTTTGAAAACGAGTTGCCATTGAAAAGAGGCGCACCTTGTGATTATACTGCTTACAATAATTTTTTAACAAAACTAATCGAACGATATGATGATGATGGCAAAGACGATATGCCAGGCTTGCAATATGGCGTAAAATATTGGGAGATTTTGAATGAGCCGGAAATGAAAGGAGATCTAGTATTTTTTAAAGGAACTGCAAAAGAATATTTCAACTTGTTAAAGGCAAGCTATGAGACAATTAAAAAGGCAGATTCTGAGTCTTTTGTTTTGCTAGGCGGAATGGCAGGAATAAATCCGGAAATGAAATTTTTTTGGAAAAAAGTTTTTAAATTAGGAGGCAAAAATTATTTTGATATTGGCAATATTCATAGCATTAGTTCTGATAGCGAGGATTTGAATGCAGGTGCTTATAAGAGTTTTTTGAAGAAAAATAAAATAGATAAAAATTTTTGGATTACTGAAGTGCAGATTTCTTCTGGTGAAATTATGACGCCGGATGGACCGGTAATTCGTTCTGAAGAAGATCAGGCAAATGAAATTGTGAAAGGCTATGTTAGAGCATATAAGGCTGGAGCCAGAAAGTCTTTTTATACAATATATAAAACAGATAGCCATGCTAGCCAAGATTTGAGAGATTCGGCTTTAATTTTTGCTGGCATAAAAAAACCAGCATATTATGGTATGAAAACAATGGTGAAAAAGCTGGATGGATTTACAAAAGCAAAAAAAATATCTGCTTCTCAATACAAATTTAAAATTAACAATAAATGGATATATATCTTATGGAGTTCTGGTGTATTTGATACTTTGCCAAGTGAGTTCATGAATAAAAATTTGAAAGTAACTGATATGCGTGGCAGTTCGTCTGTGATTTCTGCTTCTGGAATTACTCTATCGAATGCTCCTATTTTTGTGGAAATATTATAATTAATTATAAATAAAAAATATTATGAAAAAGTTATTATTTGTATGTTTGTTGATGATTTTTGCTTTAACTGGTTTTAAATCAGCTAATGCAGCAATTTCAACAAGTGATTGGATGTGGTATAAAGATACAAATGATGGTTATAAAATCAAAATGCCAAAAGATTGGTTTGTAAAAAAATATTATTATCCAGAAATTTATTCTGGAGCTGAACCTTTGCGTTATACGACTTTTAATTCAATGAATGAAAAATATTATCTGCATTTGGGTATCAAAAAAAATACACAGAATTTGATGATTGCTTTTAGAACTGGAATTGGAGTAGGAGATGTTAAAAAAACAAGATCAATAAAGATTGGCAAAAAACAAATGTGGGCAAAATTTTGGGCATACCAAAATAAAACAAAAGAAGTTTTTATTAATTCAGATAAAAATGAATTAAACATTTTGGGAAAATGTGTTTATGGTACAAGTCATGAATTATCGGCAATGTTTGAAGCTGGTGATCAAGTTGATTATATGAATTTAAATATTAAAAAAACTTTGTATGAATATAAAGTGGCTAAAAAAATGCTGAGTACTTTTAAGATTATACATAGTAAATAATTAATTTCCGCCTTCGCTTTACAGAGCCTCGGCGGACAAGGAAAAAAAATGAAAAAAATATTATTGTTTTTGCTAGGAATTGTTTTTCTGTTTGGATTGACAGTTTCTTTTGCAAAAGCGGAAAATGTAGTAGATGAGCAACCAGGTGATCTAGTATTTTATGAAAAGGATGGTTTTATATGGGAAGCTGATTTGATGTCAGATACGAAGTTTAAATTATTCAGAGGTCATATGCCTAAATTGGCGCAAAACGGTGAAAAAATTGCTTATTATAATAAAGATATGAAACCAGCAGTTTATAATTTAGCAACTTCTACGCATGTTGTTTTGAATGAAACAGTAATGGAGACAGCTAATATGCAACCTGTCTGGTCGCCAAGTGGAAAATTTTTAGTTGTAAATTCTCATACTTCTACTAATAATACTTTTGTAGTTTTAAATAAAAAAGGTATAGAAAAAGTAACTTTTGATGCAATTGGTTCAGTTTTTTGGATTAATGATAATGCACTTGTTTTTACATCAATGCATAGTGTTGCAACACCTAGACCAAGAGGTGATGGCGGAGGAAATGCATTTGGTATTAGCAAAATTAATGTAAAAACTGGAAAGATTACAGTTTTGAGAACTCCAGATCAAAATACTGATTATCAATTGTTTGATGCAAAAAGTGGAAAAATAAGATTTATAAAATCAGTGGCAAATGATCAAACAGATTGGGAGATGGGTGATTTAATGCTGACATATTGGAGAATGAATAAAAATGGAAAAAATTTAAAAGAAATAGGAAAATTAGTTTCTTTTGCTGACAAAATTGCAGATATTTTGCCAAATGCGTATAAAGATTATTATGTAGATGATTTTGGCGCATTTCAGAATACAAAATGGAGATTATTCACATTGAAAAAGAATATTGATTCTGTACCAATGATTTTCATTATGCATTATCCACATGCTGACACTTTAACTTCTGTGTTACGAGGTTATTTTCCAACTTGGTAATATAAAGAAAAATGCGGAGGCGAAAAAATATTTCATCTCCGCAATAAATTCAGATTTTTAATTTAAAAAAATTAAAAGTTTGAATTTATTAAAAATAAAAAATGAAAAATGAAAAAAAGCATTATTATGATTTTGGTCGGTGCCTTTATTTTGAGCCAAACAATTTTTGGTTTTAATGTTTTGGCTAAAGGTACGAGGTCTGATGTTCTGACAGATTCACAAAAAAATTCAGTAGCAACAAATTTAGGATTGTTTGGTGGACAAGCTAATGATATCGCAATTGATTCAACAAGTGACAACGTTTACATTACAACAATGGCTCCGAATGGTTTTTTTATTTCAAATGATAAAGGCGAGACATGGCATGGATTGCCTAGTAGCGCAAATTATGGAACAGGCAAACAAGTTGAAGTAGATTCAAATGGCGATGTTTATGTATTAATTGGCGATTCACTTTTAAAGAGCAGCGACCATGGTGTTAACTTTGTAGATATAACAAATAATTTGGGAACTAATAATCCACTTGCAGATACATTATTATGGGGTAGAAACAAAATTTTAGTGGCTTTAAATTTTGGTTTAAGTCAAAACTTGGCTTTAAGCAGTGATAACGGAAATACATTTAGCTTGATTACTGTTGGTAATGGCGAAAAATTGCGAAATTTTGCCGTTGCATCTGATAGCGATACTTTTTATGCATCATTAGATACTACAACTTCAAATATGTATAAAAGTACTGATGGCGGATTAACTTGGGCATCAATGGCTCTTCCAGAAAGCATGCATGTTTCTGCAATAGCTGTTGATCCTGATGATAATTCTCATATTGTGGTTGGATCAAGTACAGGTACAACATCGAAGACTTATCAAAAATTTGGAGATGGTGCTTGGACTGAATTGACAGACAATGGACGAACAGTTTCAGCAAATCATATTACATTTGATGGAGCAGGAAGATTGTATGTCATGCAAATGTATACAACTGATAATGGTGCTACTTGGCAACAAGTTACCACTTCTACTCCTGTGTCTGGAATATATGCAGATCATTTTGCAGTAGATCCTAACAATATTAATTTGCTTTTTACTAATAGTGTTTATAGTATTGCTAAAAGTGTTGATAGAGGTGTTACTTGGACTGATGAAGCTGACGGAATAACATCTGTCAAAGTTTATGATATTGCACAGGCAAATAATAAGGCTGTAGTTTGGATTGCAGCTAATGGCGGTTTGGGTAAAACAACAAATTTTACAGCGTCTAGCCCAACTTGGGAATATCCTGTTAGTGGCACTGGTGGAACTACAGTTTATGCTGTGTGGGTAGATCCGGCTGATTCAAATATCGTTTTGTATGGTTCTCGAAATTATATTAAAAAGAGTATTGATGGCGGAGTTACGTTTTCTACAGTAGTAACGATAGGTACAGAAGATCCAGGTCCTGGAAATATCATGGAAATTGCTTCGGTTCCTGGAAAAAATAATGTATTGTATGCAGCGATGAAAGATGATAGTTTATCACAAACTGATTATGGCTATGTTTACAAAAGTACTGATACTGGATCGACATGGACAAATATCGATCTTCCTGGTAATGCACCGGCTAGTTCATTAACTATCACTAAAGATCACGATGTTTTTGTTGGATGTAGCAGTAGTGATAGTGATGCATTATTAGGAATTTATAAATATTCTTCTCATGCTTGGTCAAAAATAAAAGGCAAAACTAAAAATTTGCCGATAACAAGTATTTTAGCAGATCCGAAAGAGGCTGAAACTATTTATGCTACAGCTAATGCTGATACTGGTAATGGAAATACAGAAGGGAGCGGACTTTATAAAACGATTGATAATGGTGTGACTTGGACACAGATAACATCAGGATTAGAAAGTGTTAATAATTTGGATACTCTTACAGTTCAAACAACAACTTCTCCTCATACATTATATTTGGTTGGACAGGCAAGAAATCTGAATGGTGCAATTTATAAATCAAGTGATGGAGGCGAGACGTGGGGCAAATTTTTTGAAGGATTAAAACAAGAATCGTTTTATGCTTTATTATTTGATAGATTGATGGCTGGAAATGATAGAGGGCTATATGGATTAAAATCAAAAGCAAATGTTGGTTTTATATCGTCAGCGAAGAAAGTTAGCAAAGGACAAGCAGTCACTTTTACGATTAGTTTAAAGGATAAGGCTACAAAAAAGAAATTAAAAAACAAAACCGTAAAAATTTATAGAGTGATAGCAAAAAAACATCGAACAGTTAGAAAATATTTCGCAAAGGTTAAAACTGATAGTAATGGAAAAGCAATACTTAAAACGATAATAACAAAAAAAATTACCTTAAAAGCAAAATGGCAACCAAAAAAGAAAAAAATGAAACGAGAATATACGACTTCTTGGTCGAAAAAAGTTAAAATTAAAATAATTAAATAAAAATATGAAAAATAAAAAAATCATAGTATTTTGCGCAATATATGGTTTGTTAACTGGAGCTTTTGTTGTTGTTGATGCTAAAACTTTTAAAAAGCCTGTGACAATGAATAATACATTAAAAGTGGTTAAGAGTCTGACAGTTGGAACAAAAACAAATTTGGGTAAGTTGTTTGTGAAGGGTGAAATTTCTAATCCTGTTGCTGGAAAAAAGGTTGTGATTAATGATGATTTAAATGTCAAAAAGGATTTATTAGTGGACGGAGATTTTAAAGTAAAAGGTAAATTTACAAAAGAGATAACTACTAAAGAGTTAGCAGACAGTAGTGTGACGACTCCAAAAATTGCCAATAAGGATGTGACAACTTCTAAAATTAATGATAAGGCAGTGACTAATGATAAATTAGCTAATGATTCAGTGACAGCTGAAAAGATTAAAAAAAGTGCAGTCGGTTCAAGTGAGATTGCTGACAATGCTGTTGGTTCAGATAAAATTTCTTCAAAGGCAGTTAGATCAAGCGAAATAGCAACTGGTGCGGTTGGAAAAGATGAGATTGCTAAGGGTGCAGTCGGAACAAGCGAGATTGCTACAGGTGCAGTTAGAACAAGTGAGATCGCTAATGATACAATTTCTAAACAGAATCTTAATTTTTCTCAGCGTAGTTTTTTGAAAGCAGGTGGAGATATTGCTGCTGATGGTTCAAAACATAAATCATTCAATAATGTTGGAGGTGATATCAGTGTTAAGAGAAAATCAAAAGGATATTATGAAATTACTATTCCTGGAGTAAGCAGTGGTGACTATGCTATTGCGACGATTGACGAAGTGCAGAGTGGCCAGAAAATAAGCGCACTATTGTCTGGTAATAATACGCTTATTGTTTATACAACTGGATTGACAGGATCTCTTCAAGATCATGCTTTTGATTTTATGGTTTTTTAAGGAAGAGATTCTAGATGGCATAAATTTTGAATAATAAAAAATGTAAAAATGCGATTGAAAAGTCGCATTTTTGTTGCATTTGTAGGGATTTTTGTTATTATTTATTAATCCACCTATAGTGGGCAGGTAATAAAATTTATGCCAAATGATAAAGTAACAATAAAAATTCCAAGACCGCTTTATGTTAAGTTGAAAAGGATTGTCAAAGAAACTGGTTTTGAATCAGTGACGGATTTCGTTGTTTATTGCATGAGAGACATTGCGATTGGTAAAGAAGGCGAGGATATAAAAGAAAGATTGAAAAAGCTTGGTTATTTAAAATAATTATCCACAGCCTGGTGTTTTCATTGCACTCTAATTGTAGTATAGTTAGAGTGTTATTAATTTAAGTTAACATCATGAAAAAAGCAAAAGTATTATTGCTGGCTCTAGTTCTTGCGCTTTCTGGAATGGCGCTTATTGGAGCTGGTTGTAAAAGTGGAGGAGACGACAAAAAACAGACGACTGTAAAGTTAGGATATTTTCCTAACATTACTCATTCTCAAGCTTTGGTTGGGACTTCGAATGGCAAGTTTCAAGAAAGTTTGGGTAGCGATGTAAAATTGGATACGAAGACATTTAATGCTGGTCCAACAGAAATTGAAGCATTATTTGCCGGTGAAATTGATCTAGGTTATATTGGGCCAAGTCCAGCAGTAAATGGCTATATTAAATCAAATGGCGAATCATTAAGAATTATTTCTGGTGCGACTTCTGGTGCTGCGGTATTAGTATTACAAAAAGATTTAGCAGAACAATTTAAAAAAGATGGCGCAAAAGCATTAGAAGGAAAAAAGATTGCTTCACCACAGCAAGGAAATACACAAGATATTTCTTTAAGACATTATATTAAAGATAAAGGTCTCAAAAATGTTGAAATTGTGCCAATTGCCAATGCTGATCAATTGACAATGTTTTCACAAAAACAACTTGATGGATCTTGGGCTCCAGAACCTTGGGGTGCGAGATTGGTAAAAGAAGCTGAGGGAGTAATTGCAATTGATGAAAGAACTTTGTGGCCAAATAAAAAATTCTGTGTTGCAAATGTAATTGTGAGCACAAAATTTTTAAATGAACATCCTGATTTAGTAAAAAAATTCTTGCAAGCTCATGTTGATTTGACAGAATGGATTAATGAAAATCCTGCTGAAGCGCAAAAAATTGTTAATTCAGAAATTGAAAAATTGACAACTAAGAAATTGGCTGACGATGTTTTGGCTGATGCCTGGACAAGAATGGACGTGACTGTTAATCCATTGAAGGATACTGTAACAACATTTTCAGGCTGGGCATTTGATGCGGGATTTTTGGGAGATAAAAAGCCTGATTTATCAAATCTTTACGATTTAAGCATTTTGGACGAGATCACTGGTCAAAAATATTAATTTAACTGGGGAGGCAAAAATATTTTTTTACTCGTTCTGTAACTTGGCCAGCACTTTTTGCGAAAAATGCTGGCCTTCGAACATGCATCACTCGTAAAAAAATAATTTTTGCCTCCTAGATATTAATCATTTTTTGCTAACTTAGCGAGATATATGAGATTACGAATTAGGAATATTCGTTCGCCTTCGTCCTGCTGGACTTCGGCGGACAAGTTCGTTGTTTGTTTTAATCATAATGAATAAGCATTTTATTTTTTGAAATGAGACTACGGATTAGAAATATTAGGAAAAATTTTAAGACCAAAAACGGATCTGTCTGTGCTTTGGAAAATATTAATTTGGATATAAAACCAGGTGAATTTATTTGCCTGGTTGGACCATCTGGTTGCGGCAAGTCAACTTTGTTGAATATTATGGCAGGATTGGATAAGCAAGATTCTGGCAGAATAAAAGTAGATGGAAAAATTGGTCTAATGTTTCAAGAACCGGCATTATTTCCTTGGCTGAAGGTAAAAGATAATGTCGGTTTTGGCTTGAAGATTAAAAAATTAGATAAAGAAAAACAAGAAAAATTTATTGATGCTCATTTGAAAATGGTACATCTGCAAAACTTTGCAGAAAGTTATCCGCATGAATTATCTGGAGGAATGAAACAAAGAGTGGCACTGGCTCGAACTCTTATTTTAAATCCAGATATCTTATTAATGGATGAACCTTTTGCAGCACTCGATGCGCAAACTCGCGAAATCTTGTATAAAGAATTACAGAATATTTGGCAATTGACGAAAAAAACTGTTGTTTTTGTGACTCATAATGTTAGAGAGGCGGTTTGTTTAGGAGATAGGGTTGTTGTTTTTAGCGCTCGTCCTGGAAAAATAAAAAAGATTTTTGATATTGATTTAAAAAGGCCAAGAGATTTGGGAAATTTGGAATTAATAAAAATGAGCAATAAGATAATGGATGTTTTGAAAAGTGAGATTAAGGAATTATAATTTAGCCACAAATTTTCACAGATATTTCACAAATCTAATACAGAGACACAGATATTTATTGCAAATTGTTTTATTGTTCCATTGTTAAATTGTTACATTGTTATGAATATAAAACGTAAAGCTGGTAAAATTTTAATAAAAGTGATTTTTCTGATTTTTCTGATTTTTCTGTGGTGGCTGGTTTTTAAATTAGAAATTTGGACACCTTGGCTTTTTCCAGATCCAGCGACTGTTGGCAAGACAATGATGAAAGGATTTTCTAATGGAACGATTTGGATGGGAATTATGATTAGCATGAAAAGAATTTTTATTGGTTTTGGTTTTTCTCTAATTTTTGGCGGATTGTTGGGATTTCTGTTAGCTAAAATTAAAATTTTAGATGAGACTGTTGGATTCTTGGTATTAGGCTTACAAACTTTGCCAAGTATTTGCTGGTTGCCATTAGCTTTGCTTTGGTTTGGATTAAATGAACAGGCAATTATTTTTGTGGTAATAATGGGTTGTATTTTAAGTATTACAATTTCTGTAGAAAGCGCAGTAAAATCAATTCCGCCGATTTTTATTAGAGCTGGTAAAATGTTGGGAGCAGAAGGTTTTAATTTATATCGTTACGTAATATTTCCGGCAATTTTGCCTTCATTGATTACTGGCATTAAACAAGGCTGGTCATTCGCTTGGAGATCATTAATGTCTGGTGAAATGTTATTTATTACTGTTGGCTTGGGACAATTATTAATGATGGGACGAGAATTAAATGATATGTCTCAAGTGATGGCAATCATGTTAGTGATTATTATGATTGGAATTATTTTTGATAAATTGGTGTTTGGAGTGTGGGAGAATAATTTGAGGCGGCGTTGGGGATTGGTGAAAAGTTAAGACCACAAATTTTACACAGATATTTTACAGATACGACACAGAGACACAGATTACGAGTTAGATTTGTTAGACTGGTTAAGCGAACTGTAAAATTGGTCCTCCTTCGTTCTGCGGAACTATGGAGGATAAATAAAATTAATAAATTAGTAAATCCAGATTGCTGGATTTTTTGATTTGACTTGAAAAATAATATAAAATGGGGTAAAGTAAGAAATTATGAATTTAGAAGAACTAAAGAAATTTTTGAAAGACAATAATGAACCTGATTTTCGTTTTAAACAAATATATCAGGCGAAGTTTTTTAATATTGCGAAAAATTTTGAAGAAATTACTTCTTTGTCGAAATTTTTGCGTGAAAAGCTAAATAACGATTTTTCTTTTTCTTCTTTGAAAATAAAAACTTTAAAAGAATCAAATAATAAAAAAGTATATAAAGCGCTATTCAATTTGGAAGATAACGAACAGATTGAAAGCGTTTTAATGTTAGAAGATGAAAGAAGAACAGTTTGTATTTCATCGCAAGTTGGTTGTCCAATGGGTTGTTTATTTTGCGCAACTGGAGATTTAGGATATAAAAGGAATTTGAAACAAGAAGAAATATTTGATCAGGTATTATTTTGGGCAAGATATTTAAAATCCTCCTTTGTTCTGAGGAACTCCGGAGGACAAGGGGATAATAATTTAGGAAAATTAACAAATTTGGTGGTAATGGGAATGGGCGAGCCATTTTTAAATTATGACAATGTTATTTCTGCTCTAAAGATTTTGAATGATGAGAAAGGTTTTAATTTTGGTCAGCGAAGAATGTCAATTTCTACTTGTGGAATTGTGCCAGGGATTGAAAAATTTACTGCAGAAAATTGCCAAGTAAATTTGGCGATTTCTTTACATGCGCCAAATGATTTTTTGAGATCAAAAATAATGCCAATTAATAAAAAATATCCGATTAAAGATTTGATGCAAGCTTGTTTTGATTATGTAAATAGAACGAATCGAAAGTTGATGTTTGAATATGTGATGTTGAAGGGCTTTAATGATAGTCAGACACTTGCGAAAGAATTGGCAAATTTGTTAACGCATCCATTATTTCATGTCAATTTAATTAAATATAATTATACTAATTCTAAATTTCAACCATCTGACGATCGAACAATATTCTTTTTTCAGCAGGAATTAAATAAGAATGGAATCAGTTGTACAGTTCGAAAAAGTATGGGAGAGGAAATTTGGGCAGGATGCGGACAGCTAAAAGCACAAATTTAACACAGATACTTGACAGATTTTACACAGATAACACAGATAAAATATCCTGACTTGTGGGATATTTTTTGTTATACTTTTTATATGGATAAAAATGTTTTGAAAAAAGTTTCTGAAAATATTTTTGAAATTCCAAAATCTTATCGTTCTGATATGAGAGTGCCTGGTCGGATTTATATTTCGGAAAAAATGATTGATAATGTTTTGCAAGATCAATCTTTGGAACAAGTTGTTAATGTGGCAACTTTGCCAGGAATTGTAAAATATTCTTTAGCAATGCCAGATATTCATTCAGGCTATGGTTTTCCAATTGGCGGAGTAGCTGCAACTGATATAGAAAATAACGGTGTGATTTCGCCTGGCGGAATTGGTTTTGATATTAATTGCGGAGTTAGATTATTAAGATCAGGATTAAATTTTTCTGATATCAAAGATGATATTGAAAAAATTGCAAATCAAATTCAAAGAGACGTGCCATCAGGATTGGGTCGAGGAGTTACACAAAAATTAAGTTTAAATGAGATAGATAATGTTTTGAAAAGCGGAGCAAAATGGGCAATTGGCAAAGGATTTGGATTGGAAGAGGATTTGGAATTTATTGAAGAAAATGGATGTCTTAAGAATGCTGAAATTAAGAATATTTCGGAATTAGCAAAAAAAAGAGGCTTGGATCAAATTGGAACGTTGGGATCTGGAAATCATTTTTTAGAGATTCAAAAAGTTGAAAAAATATTTGATAAAGAAATTGCAGAAGTTTTTGGGTTAGCTGAAGGAGAAGTGACATTTTTAATTCATACAGGTTCAAGAGGACTCGGTCATCAAGTAGCAAGTGATTATGTTAAATTTTTAAATTCTGCAATGCCGAAATATGGTATTAGTGTTCCTGACTATGAATTGGCTTGTGTACCTTTTGTATCATCCGAGGGACAGCAATATTTTAATGCAATGGCAGGTGCAGCAAATTATGCTTGGGCGAATAGGCAGATGATAACGTATAGAGTACGTGAAGCTGTTAGCCAAGTCTTAAGTCAAAAATCTAAAATCAAAAATAAAAATTTGAAATTGTCGATTGTCTATGATGTTGCGCATAATATGGCTAAAGTTGAGGAGTATGATGGCAAAAAACTTTGTGTTCAGCGAAAAGGAGCGACAAGAGCTTTTCCGCCTGGAAGTTTAGAGATACCAGAAAAATATCGAGAAACTGGACAACCAGTTTTAATTCCTGGAACAATGGGAACAGCGAGCTATGTGTTAGCTGGATTAGAATCTGGAAAAGAAACTTTTTATTCATCCTGTCATGGAGCAGGAAGAAGAATGTCAAGAGGTCAAGCAAAAAGAACAATTAAGAGCAACGAATTGAGGCAGGAGTTAGATGAAAAAGGTATTATTATTCGAGCGCAAAGCAAAATGGGTTTGGTAGAAGAAGCACCAGAAGCTTATAAGAATATTGATGATGTAGTTGATGTGATTGAAAAAACAAATTTAAGTAAAAAAATAGCTAAATTAGTACCATTGGCAGTAATAAAGGGCTAATTAAAAATTATAAATAACTAAATAATAAAATCACAGATGATAACAACGTTAATTGATATTTTGGCAAATTTTGTTGTAAAAGTTATTGATATCTTAGGATATCCTGGAATTTTTTTGTTGATGTTGGCAGAAAGTTGTGGAATTCCAATGCCATCAGAAGTAATAATGCCTTTTTCTGGTTTTTTAGTTGCTGATGGAAAACTTAATTTTTGGTTAGTTGTATTTATCGGAGCATTTGGAAATCTAATTGGTTCGTTGCTTGCATATTGGATTGGTATAAAAGGCGGCAGGCCATTTATTGAAAAATATGGAAAATTCATTTTGATTTCACATCATGATTTGGATTTGGCTGA
Source organism: Patescibacteria group bacterium (assembly GCA_041662665.1). Classification (NCBI taxonomy): domain Bacteria; species Patescibacteria group bacterium. The sequence goes on along the minus strand of JBAZSC010000002.1, from coordinate 245,266 downwards.
TTCTTGGTTTAAAAGATTCGGACAATGGACAGTATTTTTTGGAAGACTTTTGCCAGTAATTAGAACATATATTTCTTTTCCAGCTGGAATTGCGGAAATGAATATTGCAAAATTTTCTTTGTTTACTTTTTTAGGCGCATTTCCTTGGTGTGTTTTGTTTACTTGGCTTGGGGTGAAGATGGGTAATAATTGGGAATTAATTAGAGAAAAATTGCATAATTTTGATATGGCGATTTTGATTTTGGTAATAGTATTAATAGGATTATATATTTATCGACACATCAGAAATCATAGAAAAGATCATGAACGAAGTAACTAGTAATTAGTAACTAAAAAATTAAAAATAAATATATGGAAAAACAAAATCAAAATGTTAAAAAGCAAGATGAAAAAAAGAAAAATTCGCCATGGATTTTGGTTGGGTCATTATCTTGTTTGGTTTTAATTCTCGCTTTTGGAATTATGATTTATTTTGTATACCGAATCAGTAAAGAAAGTGTTAAAAAAATAACGAATAATAATACTGCAGTTATCGAAAATGTAATTAATGAAAGTGCGACATTGCCAGCAGATGCAATTTATAAAAATAATCGTTATGGTTTTTCTTTGATTTATCCAATCGGTTGGTGGCATGATCAATCGGAAAATGGCGATGGCGTGATGATGTCGCCAGATGTAAATGGTTCTGGAGAATTTAATGATGTTGCTGATCAAGTTGCGGGGGTGGTATCTTATGGTTGGAAAAATACAGAAGGACAAACAATTGATCAATTTTTAGAACAAAATCAGGCTGGTAATAGCCAGGTTTTTGCTAATTATAAAATTGATAAACAAAGTGATGTGAAATTAGGCGGACTTGATGCAAAAAGGCTGGATGAAAGTTATCAAATAAATTCTGAAACTGGACCTTTGAAGATGAAAAGAATTTCAATTTTTCATTTGGATGACAAAGGTGGATTGGCGATAATTGCGACTTGTCCGATAGATCTTTGGACAAAATATAGCGTAAATATGGATAGAATTATTCAGAGCTATAAATTAGATCAGAATATTTATAATGCAGAGGTTGGAACTTCTGTTGGGACAAGTGATACTGACCAAATTATGACTTTAGCTCGCAATTTTGTGGAAGCAAATTCTGTTTCAGGTATGACTTTTGATTTGAATTTGGATAAACAAACTGATGAATGGGCGAGATTAACTGCAATTGCAACTGGCGAGCAAAAAGCTGACGACGCAACTGTTTTGCTGAAAAAAGAAAATGGAGTGTGGGTTGTTGTTGATTTTGGGACTGATTTGAGTCAATGGTATGGAGAAACACCAGGCGGATTTTGGGACTAATGGTAAGTGTTGAATTAAAAATTTTGCAATCCAAAATTTCTAATGCCGATGTCTTGTATTTCTGCTTGTTTATTTGTGGATAACTCACTTCTTCTACTTTTGTGTTATAATTAAATTACTTAAAAAAATAATTTAAAACAAAAATATGTTTTTATCAACATCAAAACAATCAAAAAATCCAATAAGGGGAGGGGAGCTTAATGGAAAAGTAAATTTTATTGGTATTTCAAAATACAAGATTCTGTTGAGTCTTTTTTTTGTTTTTTGTTTTTTTCTTGGCGCTAATTCAGTTCAAGCCTTTTCACCCTTATTCGAGTCAAGGATAGATTATGCTACTGATTTATATCCTGAGTCAGTTTTTTCTGCTGATTTTGATAATGATAATGACATGGATTTAGCAGTAGCAAATGATGGTTCCGACAATGTTTCAATTCTTCTAAATGATGGCGATGGCACTTTTGCAGCAGCAGTTAATTATACTGTTGGTTCTTATCCTAATTCAGTTTTTTCTGCTGACTTTGATAATGATAATGACATGGATTTAGCAGTAGCAAATTATTATTCCGATAATGTTTCAATTCTTTTAAATGATGGCGATGGCACTTTTGCAGCAGCAGTTAATTATACTGTTGGTTCTTATCCATATTCAGTTTTTTCTGCTGACTTTGATAATGATAATGACATGGATTTAGCAGTAGCAAATTCTAATTCCGATAATGTTTCAATTCTTCTAAATGATGGCGATGGCACTTTTGCAGCAGCAGTTAATTATGCTGCTGGCGATAGTCCTCATTCAGTTTTTTCTGCTGACTTTGATAATGATAATGACATGGATTTAGCAACAGCAAATTCTAATTCCGATAATGTCTCAATTCTTCTAAATGATGGCGATGGCACTTTTGCAGCAGCAGTTAATTATGCTGCTGGCGATGGTCCTTATTCAGTTTTTTCTGCTGATTTTGATAATGATAATGACATGGATTTAGCAACAGCAAATTATGGTTCCGATAATGTTTCAATTTTTCTAAATGATGGCGATGGCACTTTTGCAGCAGCAGTTAATTATGCTGCTGGCGATGGTCCTTATTCAGTTTTTTCTGCTGACTTTGATAATGATAATGACATGGATTTGGCAGTAGCAAATTCTAATTCTCACAATGTCTCAATTCTTCTAAATGATGGCGATGGCACTTTTGCAGCAGCAGTTAATTATGCTGCTGGTTCTTATCCATATTCAGTTTTTTCTGCTGACTTTGATAATGATAATAACATGGATTTAGCAGTAGCAAATAATAGTGCCGACAATGTTTCAATTCTTCCAAACAATGGCAACGGCACTTTTGTATCAGCAGTTAATTATGCTGTTGACGATGGTCCTTATTCAGTTTTTTCTGCTGATTTTGATAATGATAATGACATGGATTTAGCAACAGCAAATAATTGGGGCAATAATGTCTCAATTTTTCTAAATGATGGCGATGGCACTTTTGCAGCAGCAGTTAATTATGCTGCTGGCGATGGTCCTTATTCAGTTTTTTCTGCTGATTTTGATAATGATAATGACATGGATTTAGCAACAGCAAATAATGGTTCCGATAATGTCTCAATTCTTCTAAATGATGGTGATGGCACTTTTGCAGCAGCAGTTAATTATGCTGCTGGCGATGGTTCTTATTCAGTTTTTTCTGCTGACTTTGATAGTGATAATGACATGGATTTGGCAGTAGCAAATTATTATTCCGATAATGTCTCAATTTTTCTAAATGATGGCGATGGCACTTTTGCAGCAGCAGTTAATTATGCTGCTGGCGATGGTTCTATTTCAGTTTTTTCTGCTGACTTTGATAGTGATAATGACATGGATTTAGCAGTAGCAAATTATGGTTCCGATAATGTTTCAATTCTTCTAAATGATGGTGATGGCACTTTTGCAGCAGCAGTTAATTATGCTGCTGGCGATGGTCCTTATTCAGTTTTTTCTGCTGACTTTGATAATGATAATGACATGGATTTAGCAGTAGCAAATGATCGTTCTGATAATGTCTCAATTCTTCTAAATGATGGCGATGGCACTTTTGCAGCAGCAGTTGATTATACTGTTGGCGAGAATCCTGAGTCAGTTTTTTCTGCTGATTTTGATAATGATAATGACATGGATTTAGCAACAGCAAATTATAATTCTGATAATGTCTCGATTCTTCTAAATGATGGCGATGGCACTTTTGCAGCAGCAGGTAACTACGGTACTAATCGTAGACCTGTATCAGTCTTTTCTGCTGACTTTGATAATGATAATGACATGGATTTAGCAACAGCAGATTATGTTGGTAGTTGCGTTTCGATTCTTTTCAATAATTCTTTGCCAGATATCACTGTCACGCCTCTTTCTATTGATTTTAGTCAAGTTCAAATTGGTCAAACATCAGATCAAACAGTAATTGTAAAAAATGATGGGACAAATAATCTAATAATCGGTTCAATTTCTTCTCCATCTGTTCCTTTTAACATTCAAACTGATAACTGTTCAAATCAAACTTTAGTTCCTGCAGCAGAATGTATTCTTACAATTAGATTTGCTCCAACCTCTCTTTCTAATTTTAATTCTAGTTTTGATATTCCTTCCAATGATTCAGATGAAAATTCAGTAATTGTGACTTTGGCTGGTCAAGGAACGGCTAATGCTCCAACTTGTTTATCTTTTTACAAAAGAATCAATCTAAAAAACGCAGTTTTAAATCAAATTTATTGCAGTCAAGAAGTTAATTCAGATGTTTTTTTCTATAAACTTCCAAAAAGAAAGGCAATTAAAAAACTTTATATTAAGCTCATTAGGAATAAGAAATCATATCTAAATGGTTTTACTAGAAAGAATAGTTATCAAGGTTATTTAAAACTTTTATCAAATATTGGTACAGTAAAAAAAGATTATTCAAAAAAAGTAAACAAGCATATTAATTTTAAGATTTCAGTTCGGTATTCAAAAACAAAATTAAATAAGACTAATATTAAAGAAAAGAATCTAAGATTATTTATTAAAGATCGAGATGGAATATGGCGAGGACCATTTAGAATTTATCAAAACAAGACAACTCATACTTTGAAATTCAAGATTAGAAATTATTTAGTCAAACCTCCTAAAAATCCAATTCCTAATCCGTTAGATGTTAAAACTAAAAACAGACCATTTGCTCCAATGTTTTACTTCAGAACTTTGAAAAAGATTAAATTCGTCATTGCAGAGAAGAATGCATTATCTAATTTAACTAATCTAGAAACAGCTGATAGCCAAGATTTCTTTTTTGAATAAAAACAATCGCTAATCATTTGCAAATATTTGCGAATAGTTTGCTAATTTTGCTAATAACTTTTTAAAAAGGGCGTGATGCCCTTTTTTGGTTTGGCTGAATCATAAAATATTGGTATAATATATTTAAGTTTTTACTAATAATTAATAAAATCCGCCTTCGTCTTTGGACTATGGCGGACAAAGGCAAAATTATGATGATTTTTGTGTGGGTGTTGATTGCAATTCTTGCAATCGCAATTATTTGGGTAATTGCAGCGTATAATGGATTAATTACATTGCGTAATCGAACGCAAGAAGCGTGGAGTGATATTGATGTTCAATTAAAAAGAAGATATGATTTGATTCCAAATTTGGTAAATACTGTCAAAGGATATGCAACTCATGAAAAAGGAGTTTTTGAAAAAGTTACACAGGCAAGGGCTAACGCATTGAATGCAGAAAAAGCTGGTGATATTGCAGGTTCAGCAAAAGCAGAAAATATGTTATCAGGCGCATTGAAATCTTTGTTTGCAGTAGCTGAAGCTTATCCAGATTTAAAAGCGAATCAGAATTTTTTGGATTTACAACAACAATTAGCTGATACAGAAGATAAAATCCAAGCTTCAAGAAGATTTTACAATGGCAATGTTAGAGATTTTAATACGAAACAAGAAGTATTTCCAACAAATGTTATTGCTAACATGTTTGCGTTTAAACCGGCTGCATTTTTTGAGATAGAGAATGAAGTAGAAAAGAAAAATGTGGAAGTCAAGTTTTAACCACAGATTTTACACAGATTTAGAACGGATGTGACACAGATACACAGATACAGATACGTAGATAATAGTAAAATTGATAAAAATAGTAAAATTGGTAAATTTTATGGCGACTTTGTATACTGAGAAGAGCAAAAATATTTGGAAGACTTGGCTTTATATAACCATATTTTGTTTATTTATTATTGCACTTGGTTTTATTTTTAGTTATGTAATGAATTCTTTTTTTGTTTTATTTTTGGCGGTTTTGCTCGCGATATTTATGAGTTTTGGAAGTTATTGGTGGTCTGATAAATTAGTACTAGCAATGAATCATGCAAAGCCTGTAACTCATGAAAATAATATTCAACTTTATCATCTGGTAGAAAATTTGTGTATTACGGCTGGTTTGCCACAACCAAAAATTTATATTATCGAAGATGCTTCAATGAATGCTTTTGCAACTGGCAGAGATCCTAATCATGCAGTAATTTGCGTTACTTCCGGATTGTTAGATAAATTAGACAAAATGGAATTAGAAGGAGTATTGGCTCATGAGCTGTCTCATGTAGGAAATAGAGATATTTTATTATCAACAGTTATTGTCGTTTTGGTAGGTATTGTAACTTTGTTAGCGGATTTATTTAGGCATTGGACTTGGTTTGGTGGAGGCAGAAGAGATAATGAGAATAATCAGTTTGGCGCAATTTTAGCAATTGTAGCATTAATATTATCTTTGCTTGCACCATTGGCGGCAATTTTGATTCAACTAGCAATTTCAAGAAAAAGAGAATTTTTGGCTGATGCTGATGGCGCTTTATTAACACGCTATCCAGAAGGATTGGCATCAGCATTACAAAAAATTTCTGGCGATCCAAATCCATTACGAAGCGCAAATCATGCAACTGCGCATTTATTTATTGTTAATCCATTTAAAAAATCTGGTTTTATAAATAAAATGTTTTCAACTCATCCGCCGGTTCAAGAGAGAATTGATGCTTTACTGCAGATGAAAAAATAAATTTATAAATTAATGATATAGATTTTTTATCACGGAGTTATAAAGTTTCTAAAGTTATAAAGTTTTTAAAGTCTGTTAAATGAAAAACAAAATAAAAAAAAATAAATTAGGAATTTTATTACTGTTTTCTGTTTTCTGTTTTCTGTTTTCTTGGCCTGTTTTTGCTCAGGATAATTTTAATATCAATGATTTAAATTTAAATATTGATTTGAATGATATTCCAGTAGCAAAAAGTTATGTCTATGATAATTTTGATGTTGATATTTTCATAAATCCTGATTCTACTTTTACAGTAGAAGAAAATGAAACTTTTAAATTTACTGGCGGACCTTGGCATTATGTTTTTCGAGGCATTGCTTATAAAGATTTAGATAGTATAAAAAATATTGAAGTTTTTGGGGAAGATGGAAACCCTTGGCCGTCAAATGCTTTAGAGATTTATAATGAAAGCGGAGAAAAAAAGATAAAAATAAATTTTGAAGATTTGTATGATAAGACTTATACTTGGAAAATAAAATATACTGTAACAGGAGGATTAGGATATTATAAAACTTGGGATGAAATATTTTGGAATGTGGTTCCTCAAAATAGGGATGTAAATATTAATCAGACAAAAGCGACTATTCATTTGCCAAAAGAAGTTAATAAGAATGATTTGAAAATTGCTAGCTATATTGGATTTTCTGGTTCTAAAAAATCTGCGGAAAAATCAGAAATAGTTGATGGCAAGACAATGGTTTTTGAAAATGGAGTTCTATATCCAGGCGATAATTTTACAATTGTTGCAGGTTGGCCAAGAGGCGTTATTACTCGAGCAATTAGATGGTGGAAGGTTGGAAGGAATACAACAACTGTTTTTGGTATTATTATGCCTTTTCTTTTTGCTTTGATATTATTTTTAGTTTGGCTAACACATGGAAGAGATCGAAAAATGAAGGCAATTTTTGCGAGATATGAACCGCCAAAAAATATGTCGCCATCTTTAATGGGTGCTTTGTATGATGAAAAAGTGCAGACACGCGATGTTAATGCAATTTTTATTAATTTAGCAGTTTTGGGTTATATTAGTATCAAAGAATATAAAAAAGGAAAATATGAATTTACAAAATTAAAAGAGGCGGATTCCAAATTAGCAGTTTACGAAAAAGAATTTTTGAAAGAGATGTTTAGTGTTGAAGCAGGCGATAACAAAAAAGTAACAACAGAAGATCTGAAGTATAAATTTTCTGATGTTTTAGCAAGTACAAAAGCAACGATTTATCGAGATTTAAAAATGAAAGGCTATTTTAAGCAAAGTCCAAATGTTATTCGTGGATTATATTTTGGTTTTGGAATTGGATTGTTGATTGTATCTTTTATTTTAATATTTTTTCCTTTAAGATTTATTTCAGTGGGTTGGCTAAGTTATGGATTATTTTGTTCTGGTATTTTAACAATAATTATTTCAGGAGCGATGCCAAAAAGAACAGAAGAAGGCATGAAAGTTTTAGAAGAGATAATTGGTTTTAGAGATTATTTGTATACTGCAGAACGTTTTAGATTGGGCCAAGTTGATTTGAAAAAATTTGAAAAATTCTTGCCTTATGCAATGGTATTGAAAGTTGAAAAAGAATGGGCAAATAGATTTTCAGATATTTATAAAGAACCGCCAAATTGGTATATGCCATATTATGCATATTCTGGAATGGCATTGATGCATGGGCAAATGGCATCAGACATGGCTTTTTCGACATCAACATTCGTTAATAATATTTCTTCAATGTCATCTGATGTCCATTCTGTGATGGCATCTGTACAATCTTCCGGATCTGGTTTTGGTGGCGGTGGCGGAGGTGGCGGAGGAGCTGGTGGTGGAGGTGGAGGCGGATCAGGAGGAGCGGGATGATAAAAATAACAAAATGAAAAATAACCTGCCCGTAATGCTTCGCATAGCGATGCAGGCGGGCAAAATAACAAAATTTTATAAATAATCAAAATTAAAAATTACTAAAAATAATTTGTGGTTAACTATTTTATGTTATAATTAAAGTACTTAAAAAATTTATCAAAAATAAAAATGAAAAAAAAGTATTTAGTGTTTTTATTCGGTGCAGTCTTTATTTTGTGTGTTAGTATTTTGTTGGCTGATAAACCAATAGTATTTGGTCAAAATGAAGATAATTTAGTAAAAATTAATTCAATAAATAAAGCAAGCTATAAAAAAGGTGAATTAATTGTGAAATTTAAGAAAAATATTTTTGCTAAAAATGCTATTGAATTAGGAAATGTTAGCATATCACCGAAAAAGGTTAAGGATGAATCTATTAAAAAACTAAATTCAAAAATCGGCGTAGAAAAAATTGTTAAATTATATAAAACAAAAAATAAAAATATTTCGGAATCTGGAAGCGTTTCGATTGTAAAACCAAAAGGAGTAAAAAGTGTAAATTTAAAAAATTTATATAAGATAGTTTTTCCTAAGAAAACAAATATTACTGATGCAGTAAATCAATATAATGCTAATAGTAATGTTTTGTATGCTGAACCAAATTATAAAACAGAAATTATGTTAACTCCGAATGATCCATATTATTCTTCTTTTGGATCATGGGGACAAGATTTTTTTGATATGTATGGACTTTATAATATTTCTGCAGGAAATGCCTGGAACCAGACAATTGGAAGTAGTAATGTAACAGTTGCAGTAATTGATACCGGACTTGATTATAACCATTCTGATATTGCTGATAATGTGTGGATTAATACTGATGAAATTTCAAATAACGGAATTGATGATGATAATAATGGTTATATTGATGATTATCGTGGTTATGATTTTGTAAATAATGATGCTGATCCAATTGATGATTATGGTCATGGGACGCATTGTTCTGGAACTATTGCTGCTGTTACAAATAATGAAGTTGGAGTTGCTGGAGTATCTTGGTCATCAAAAATTATGCCAGTAAAATTTTTAAATTCTTCAGGTTCTGGATATTATTCTGATGCAATTTTAGCGATACAATATTCTGTTGATAATGGTGCACAAATTTTATCAAATTCTTGGGGCGGGTATGGATCATCTCAAGGTTTGCAAGATGCAATTAATTATGCTTATTCTAATGGTGCAATATTTGTGGCAGCAGCTGGAAATAGCAATTGGGACGCTTCTTATTTTCAGCCAGCAGGAATGGATAATGTTTTGACTGTTTCCGCAGTTGATTATAATGAAACAAAAGCGAGTTTTTCGAATTATGGAGATGAAGTCGATGTTGCAGCGCCAGGTGTAAATATTTTATCATTACGTGCATCAGGAACAACAATGGGCTCTGTTGTTGGATCAAATTATACAATTGCTTCTGGAACTTCAATGGCAACTCCGCATGTTGCAGGTTTAGCAGCATTAATTTTGGCAGCTCATCCAACAATGTCAAATCAAGAGATAGAAAATAATATTAAGAATTATGCTGATGACAAAGGAGCAACTGGTTTTGATATTTATTATGGTTATGGAAGAATTAATGCCGAACAAGCAGTATTAGCAGCTCCAGTATCTTTAAGTTCAGATTTTTCAACAATTAGCGCTTTACCAACAAGAGTCAGTGTCAATAGTTCGGCATCAATTACTGTGACTGTTAAAAACGTTTATAATGTAGTAGTTGCTGGTAAAAAAGTAATATTAACAACAAATTTTGGAACCTTAAGCAAAACTTCTGGATATACAAATAGTTTAGGACAGTTAAGTGTTGATTTGACTTCTTCTTTGGCTGGAACAGCTAGAGTTGAGGCATCGGTTAATGGACAATCTTTAGGAAATACCAATATAGAATTTATTACTACTAATGATATTACACCACCGGCAAAAGTTGATAATTTTACAGCTAAAGCAGGAAGTAAATCAGTGACATTATATTGGACAAATCCTGATGATGTTGATTTGGCAGGAATTATAATAAGAAGAAAAACAGGCGGATATCCGATAAATAAAACTGATGGTCATTTGGTTTCCCAAGGTTTGAAATCAAGTGTGACTGATAATGGATTAGAAAATAAGCAAACTTATTATTATGTTGCTTTTGCATATGATACGAATAATAATTATTCTGAAGCTTCTTTTGCAAAAGCAAAGCCTATGAAAAAGAAAGGTTCTGATTCCATACCGCCAACACCTGTTCGTAAACTTAAGTTGGCACAAGTTGATGGCAAAGTAAGAATTACTTGGAAAAATCCAATTAACAGTGATTTTTCAGGAGTTTTGATAAAAAGGAGCGAGAATGGTTTTCCGGTTTTGCCAAAACAAGGAGATAAAATTTATAGAGGGATTGGAGAAAAAGTTGGAAATTCAAATTTGAGAAAAGCTGCAGATAAGAGTGTTAGCAAGAATAAGGTTTATTATTATTCAATCTTCGCTTTTGATGATGCTTCCAATTATTCATTGTTTAGGTCGAAATTAATTTTTGTAAAATGACAAGCGCTGATATTAAAAATTTTGGATTGCAAAATTTTTAATCGCTGATTTCTAACCTGTCTATCGGCAGGCAGGCGCTGATATTACGCTGACATTTGTAGGGACACAAAATATTGTGTCCCTACTTTTTTGAAATAAAAAAAACGCATAAAATGCGTTGTTATCGGCGAAGCTTTTCAAGCATACCGAAAAGTGCGTTTGCCCTTTTTTCGCCAAGAACTTTGGTAGTGACAAGTCCGACGCCATCAGCCAAAATGTCATTGATTGTGTATTTGCCTTGTTTTCCAAGTTCTTCTGCCGTTCCTTCCGGCATATTGCCTTGCTTTTCAGCATCTTGCAAAGTTGTCTTCAAGAATTCAGGCGAGACCAGATGTTCTAGGTCAGCCATTCTGACTAAGCCTAGAGGATTAATTTTGACGCGAGGCGTTTGTAAATCGGTGATCGTGATTTCTTCTAGCTCTTCAAGAGTCATTGGTTTGCCAGTTTTTGTATTGGTAAGACTGCCAGCTTTGATTGCTTTCTCAACTGTTTGATGTGCGACTTTATCAATCAAACTCAAGAAGGCATCTTGACCAATTAAGTCAATGAGTCGGTTCTTTGGAACAGTATAACGTGGGTTAGCTTCTAGAACGACCATGACGCTTTCGGCGAGGTCAATCCAGAGGGGATAGCCATTTTCCGTTGCTAGATCTCCAGAAGTAAAGCCAATCTTGTTTGTTGAGACGAAATCACGCATGATATCAAGAGTGATATCAAGCCAAGCTTCTTCGCTATGGATTTTTCTTCTGGCTGACAGGATTTCCATGGCGAGCTTGCGCATTTCTTCATCGAAAATGGCGCGAGCTTCTCCGTCTTTGAAATACTTTTGGCAGATTGCCTGGAATGTTTCGACAACACGTTCAAAAACATCTTTGGCATCGCTGTAAGCTACATAAGCTTCTTCTTTGGTCGATCTTGAAGTGGCAATTCTTTCGGCAAATGGTTTTCTGGCTGCATTGAGTTGATCATGAGCTTGCTTCTTTGTATTTTCAGCCTGCGTTTTGGCAGTTCTTGCTTGATCAAGTAAAGCCTTTACTTGCAGATATTGTGGATCACTTTTTTCTGTGGACTTGAAAGTTTCAAAAGCAGCAGCTCGAGCTTGTTCGGTCTGATCATATGCATCCTTAGCCATGTCATAAACTATTTTGACTGATCTAACTTGTCCATTTACTTGATCCATGAGCGCATCGTATTCAGCTTTTCTCAAGTCAAATTCAAATTTATTGACAGCGAGGTCTTGAACCGATTCTTTGAGCAGTTCTTTGCTAGTAACAAATTCGCGTGGTAGTTCGGCCATCTCTTTCTCCTCCTTGCTTGGGGGTTTTGAAGGTGCTAAAAGAGAATAACATAATTTGTTTTGTTTGGCAACTCTTTTAGTTCATAAAGTTCTTAAAGTTTGTAAAGTTCGTAAAGTAAAAGAGATATTCCATTGTTTTTGTTCTGTGCATAACTTCCTTGCGGGGGGGGGGCGTTTAAATGTTAGATTAACAGTAAAGAAAACTATCAAAAAATTTTTATATAATAAAATAAAATTAAAAAATCTATGAGAAAACGTTTACAAATGGTTTTGTTTTGCCTAATGTTTTTGGTATTGGGAGCTTTGGGATTTACAAAACCAATTTTCGCAGCGCCATTTGCATATATTGCAAATTCTCTTGATAACACAGTTTCAGTAATTGATGAAGCTTCTTCTACAGTAATTAAGACAATAGGAGTTGGTACTGCACCTCATGGTGTGGCAATCAATCCTGCTGGAACAAAAGCATACATCAGTAATTATGAAAGCAGCAATGTTTCAGTAATTGATGTTGCGTCTCAAACGCTCATTAATAACATAACAGTTGGTACTCATCCAAATTTTTTAGCAGGCAATAGCGCTGGTACTCGGCTATATGTTGGTAATCAAGATAGTGATAATGTTTATGTAATTGATATGACTAGCGATACAGCTATTGGTACAATTTCAATAGGAGATGAAGTTGGAGGAATTGCAATTTCTTTGGATAATAGCAAAGCATATGTAGTGGATAGTAATAATGATAGAGTGAGAATAGTTAATTTAGTTAATGATGCAAATACAATTACAAAAGATGTGTCAGTAGGAGTAGATCCAGTAGGAGTAATAATTAGTCCAGTAGGAGACAAGGTTTATATTTCTAATACATATGGCGGTGCAGATGGTACAGTGTCAGTGATTGATGTGGCGACAGATACAGTTTCAGGAAGTATTGCGGTAGGAAAAAATCCATATTCAATGGCGATCAATGAAGATGGAACACGTCTTTATGTGGCTAATTTGTTATCTGGTTCAATATCAGTTGTTGATACGAGTATTAGATCAGTAATATCAACTTTTACTATAGGAACAATGCCAATGGGAATTGATTTTAATTCTACAGAAGATGGATTATTAGTAGTTGATTATGCAGGTAACAAAGTGTATGAAATTAATTCATCAACAGGTGCCTTACTAAATACTATTGCTGTAGGTAATGGGCCAGTTTCATTTTACAATTTTGTGACACCAACTCCAGCGACACCAACTCCAGAGCCAACAACAGTTGAGATACAACAACAGAATCTAGTTGATGGAAAGAGAGTTAAATTAAAGAAAGCATTAAAGAAGCAAACAATAGAAGGTCAAGATTTAAAATTGTATTTTAAGAAATTGCCAACTAAATTAACAAAAGGCAGCAAATATTACATGAAATGGAAAAAGAATACAAAATATCCAAAAGGAATTACGAAAGTCAAGAAGACGGCGATGAAGAAAGTTTGGAAATTGAATACTAATCTTAAAAAGTATAAGGCGAAGACTAAAAAGCAGAATTACAAGATAAAGGTGACTGTGCAATATACAGACAATGAGTTAAAGGCGATGAAGAAAGAAGCTAAGAAAAAAGGTGGTAAAGTAAAGGAAGATGAATTACTTTTAGTTGCAAAAGTTATTGGAAATGATGGAAAATGGTTTTGGACACCTGTGACAAGTATTTGGACAGATGTTGTTTTAAATCATAGCGTTGAGAATAATACGATAAGTTTTGAGTTTACGAAAAAATCGAAAAATTCAGTATTGACAAATTTACCGAATGAAGCTAATTTTGCAATTATTGATTCAGGATATAGCGGTGTTGGAGAAGGAATAGGTGGCGCAGATAGTCAAGTAAATGCTTTTGCAGTTTATGATGGCGATCTTTATGCTGGTGGAAAGTTTACATCAATTGGTGGAGTAAGAATGAATAATATTGCTAGATGGGATGGGACATCTTGGACTGCAGTAGGTAATGCAAGACGTGTCGGAGTAAATGATCGGGTAGATTCTTTACAAGTATATGACGGTGATCTATATGTTGGTGGTAAATTTACGGAAGCTGGCAGTGGTATTTCTGTTAATCATCTTGCTAAGTGGAATGGTAGATGGAGTGGTGTTGTTAGTAGAAACTCGACTTTAGATTTGCCGGATAATATATATACGATTAACGAAATGGAGGTCTATAATAATGAACTTGATGTAGTAACAAGCGAGCATGATCCATGTAACAGCAATTTGTATAGATGGGATAATGAATTTTTTAGAGTTGTTGGTTTAAGTTCTTCTACAAATTTTCCTTCTTATGGTTGTGGAGATATAACTTCTTTAGAAACTTATAATAATCAATTATATATAGCTGAAAATTTTATATCCAATATTTTTCCATATGATGCTTTTGAACCATACGTTTTTAAATGGGATGGTCAGAATGTTACAAATTTTACACTTCCAGATGCACACGTTTATGTACGATATAATATAGTTTTAAAATCTTGGAATGGTAAGCTTTATATAACTAGATCAGAACCAGGTGGATATAGATATTTTGATATCAATGAGTTTGATGGTCATAATTTTCAAGAAATAAGAGGTCCATTCTATTTAAGTGTTACTGGATCAGTTAGTTGTTTTGAGGGATATGGTCATAAACTTTATGTAGGTGGAGATATGAATACTGCTCATTTTAGTCATGGTGTTTTTGAAGGAGCAGAGAATGGTATTATGAGTTGGAATAGTAGTTATGGTTGGGATAGTTCTTGGTCTTCAGTTGGTTATGGCTTATGGAGAGATGACAACAGAATTCCTGTTGTTAATGCTATGATTTCTTATGATGGTTATCTATTTATGGGTGGAAAATTTACTGGTTCAGGAGGATTGGATTTTAATAATATTGCGAAATATCGGGCCATAGATTAACATTTTGTAAGGTTAAAGACGGATTTGAAAAAGTTCACCTTCGTCTCCCTTTTGGGGAGACTTCGGTGAATAAATCCGTCTTTTTTTTGTCTCTATTTTTTTTGTTTGGATTTTGCTATACTTTAGGTAAAATTAAATAATTATAAATGCCAAGAAAAGATAAAATTATTTTATTGATTGATGGAAATGCATTAATACATCGCGCCTATCATGCGATACCGCCTTTGACTACTCCAAATGGCGAATTAGTTAATGCTGTTTTTGGTTTTTCATCTGTTTTGTTTAGAGCAATAAAAGAATTAAAGCCTGGTTATATTGTCGTTGCTTTTGATAAAAAAGCGCCAACATTCAGGCATAAAATTTTTACGGAATATAAGGCAACAAGACCAGCTGGCGATAAAGAATTATATCGTCAATTTCCAAAAGTTCGTGAAGTTGTGGAAGCATTGAATATTCCTCATTTTGAAATTGCTGGTTATGAAGCTGATGACATTTTAGGGACTTTGAAAGAAAAAGCAAAAGAATTAAATATCAAAAGCATTATTGTAACTGGTGATATGGATGCAATGCAATTAGTTGATGACAATACTAGAGTCTATACTTTGAAAAAAGGAGTTAATGATACAATTTTGTTTGGCAAAAAAGAGGTAATTGCAAAATATGGATTAAAGCCAGATCAATTAGTTGATTATAAAGCATTGCGAGGCGATCCAAGCGATAATATTCCTGGAGTCAAAGGGATTGGCGAGAAAACGGCAGTTAATCTGCTTAAAAGTTTTGGCAATCTTGAGAAATTGTATGTTGATTTGGAAAAAGGAAATATTGGAAATTGGAAATTAGAAATTGGTAAAGAAATGCCGGAACGAATTAAAAAACTTTTATTAGAATATAAAAAAGATGCTTTTTTATCGCAAAGATTGGCGAGAATAATTACAGACATTAATTTTGATTTTGATTTGAATAAATGTGATTTGAAAGATTATGATCGAGAAAAAGTAATTAAATTATTTCAAGAATTAGGATTCAGAAGCTTATTAAACAGATTACCAGAAAGCAAAAAAGAAGAAAAACAAGTTGGATTATTTGATTTGAAAAAAAATGAAAATTTTTATATGGAAGAATGGAATAAGAATAAAAATGTTGATTATAAATTAATTGAAACACAACAAGAATTAGATAAATTAGTTAATGATTTAAAATCGCAAAAAGAATTTGCTTTTGATACTGAGACAACAAGCAAGGCAGCATTTGAAGCAGAATTAGTTGGAATAAGTCTTTGTTGGCAAGAAAAAATTGCTTATTATATTCAAGTGTTTAATTCAAGATTAAAATTTGATGAATTAAAAAAAGTTTTAGAAGATTCTAAATATAGAAAAATCTGCCAGAATTTAAAATATGATTTGTTAGTAATGGAAAATTTTGGCATTAAAGTAAAAAATGCTAGCTTTGACACAATGCTTGCATCATATGTTTTGAATCCAGGAACAAGAAAACATAGCTTGGATGATTTGGCATTTTCAGAATTTGGTTATGAAATGATGAGTTTTGATGAATTAGTTGGTCCAGCTTTTTTTGAAGATTTAAATGGCAGTAAGAAAAAAATAAAAAAAGATATTTTGGAAGTTGATCCAAAAAAATTAGCTTGGTATTCTTGTGAAGATGTTGATTTTACTTTTAGGTTGTTTAAGAAATTTAGCGAAAAATTAAAAAATGAAAAAAAATTAACTGAAGTTTTAGAAAAAATTGAAATTCCTTTAGTTCCTGTGTTGTCAGAAATGGAAGATAATGGAATCAAAATTGATGTTCCTTTTTTGAAAAAATTATCTAAAGAATTTGGCGAAAGAATATTAGGATTAGAAACAGAAATTTATAAAATGGCAGGCTGTCGTTTTAATGTGCGATCAACTTTGCAATTGAAAGAAGTGTTATTTGATAAATTAAAATTATCGACTTTAGAAATTAAAAAAATAAAAACTGGATTTTCGACAGCTGCATCAGAATTGGAAAAATTAAGACAAGTTCATCCAATTATTGGTCTAATTGAAGAGCATCGAGAATTATCAAAATTAAAAAGCACTTATTTGGATGCTTTACCTGAATTAGTAAATTCTGATGATCGAGTGCATACGAGTTTTAACCAGACAATTACGGCAACAGGCAGATTGTCTTCTTCTGATCCGAATTTGCAAAATATTCCAATTAAAACTGATGTCGGTCAGCAAATAAGAAAAGCATTTATTGCTGAAAAAGGCTATAAATTATTGGCAGCTGATTATTCACAAATTGAATTGAGAATAATGGCGCATGTTTCAGGCGATGTGAATATGATCAAAGCTTTTGAAGAAGGACAGGATATTCATACTGCAACTGCGTCAAAAATTTTTAAAAAAGATTTGGATAAGATTTCGGACAAAGAAAGAAGAGTTGCTAAGACAATTAATTTTGGAATTATGTATGGAATGTCAGCACATGGTCTGTCATTGTCATTAGGAATTCCAAGAGAAGAAGCGCAAACATTTATCAACGAATATTTTGCGCAATTTCCAACAATTGCTGTTTATATGAAACAGACATTGGATTTTGCAAGAATAAATGGATATGTGGAAACATTATTTGGAA
The DNA here is from genome assembly GCA_041662665.1 of Patescibacteria group bacterium. Lineage (NCBI taxonomy): Bacteria > Patescibacteria group bacterium. The sequence goes on along the minus strand of JBAZSC010000002.1, from coordinate 227,530 downwards.
GACGCAGATATTTGCCAGAATTAAAAGATGGATCTGCATTTAGGGTTAAAATGGCGGGAGAGAGGATGGCGATTAACATGCCAATACAAGGTACTGCGGCTGATATTATTAAAATGGCTATGATAGAAATATCTCGAATCCTTCTCGAATCGGATTTCTCTAATAAATCTCTAATGTCTGCAAATGATGTTAGGATGATACTTCAAGTGCATGATGAATTGGTTTTTGAGGTTAAAGAAAATAAAGTTGATGAAGTGTTGAAAAAAGTTAAAGATGTAATGGAAAATATTTATAAGTTAGAAGTGCCTTTGGTTGTTGATATTGGAATCGGTAAAAACTGGGGGGATTTAAAAGAATAGACTAATTGATATTTCACGTTAAGTTTTGAAAACTTTGTGAAATATAATACGAATATACAAATAATGCAAATGATACGAATATGCAAATCGCTAATATGTTGGTTTCTAAAAATAAGGCAGAAAAAATTAAAAAGCCAAATTGTGTAATTTATGAATATGGTGGAAATAGGAATTTGAGTTTATGTGTTGTGAAAATAAAAAAAAGATATCCAAAGTTTGGTTTAGCGATGAATGAAAAGGTTGATGAAATGTATTATATTTTAAAAGGAAAAGGAAAATTTTTTTTGGATAATAAAATATTCAAATTCAAATCTGGCGATATGATTTTGATTGAAAAGAAAAAGTGGTATTATGTTGAAGGTGATTTTGAAGCAATTATTCCAACTAGTCCTTTTTGGACAATTAATCAATATAAAGAAAAGAAATAAATCCCACACCAAATGAAATAGAATTCTTTGTTTTTAGGATTTTAAAAAGTATTATTTTAATTTTATATAATACTTTTTTTATTTTGGCATTTGGTGCGGGATACTTGATCAAGCATGTTTTTCCTTCACTGCGGTTCGGAAAAAATGCTTGCTCAACTAAAAAATCCACAGGAATGTGGATTTTGTGATGAAGGAGCTAATAAATAAAGATTAAGGCCAATCTTTAATATCTTCGGGATCGATTACAGGTTCTTTTGGAGCTGAAGGAGGAATCAATGTGTGCCAGTTTTCTGGAATAACAAATTCTGATGGCAAGGCAGAGAAATTACAACGAACAATGTCCCAATAAATCCTTTCAACTTTTCTGAAAAAATCATAATGCTCGCCTGATGTTGGAAACATATACGATGTAGGATGCAGGTTGTCAAGAATATATTGAAAGAAATTTTTTCCATTGTTAGCGGTTAAAATTTCTTTTGGAATACTTGGAGTGCTGATATCATGAAGGATTTCTTCAATGAAAACTGGTCCAGCCCAAGTTCCGACAAGAAAAACGCATTTTGCAGATAGAACATCAATTTCGGAGATGCGAGTTTCATGAACAAAAATATTCAGTGTTCTAAGAATCCAAAGCACTGTTCGTCTGGTAATACTATCTAGACACATGTAATCAAGACTAGGAGTTGCAATCGTTTCGTCATTTTTGATAACAAATAGGCAAGCTCCTGTTGCTTCGCTCAAACTGTTTGAACTTGGTCCGGCAGCGAGAGTTTCAACTGCGCCAAAATGGTGGGCAATACGCTTCCACATATTTCCAAGTCCGTAATTTATAGCACTTTTGAAGAAAGGAAGCCCAACAGTTTCATCGCCTCTACGAAACAGTTGTTGTCCTGGCAATAGCAATGAAGCGCCAGTTCGTCCTTCAGCAATCTTTAAGTATTGGGTTAAGTCTTGAGCGAGAATGACCACATCTGTTTGTTCAGAAGAGCCAACGCCAAGGTATTGATCAAATGGATCAAGTGCCATGCGTAAATAGAGATCTTCTGTTTTTAAACTTGGCATATTTCGCCGACTGATTTCTACGCAAGCATTAAGAATATCTTTAGCTGAGAAAGGAACTTTAAGTCCAAAGCCTTGGGCATGATCTAGAAATCGCTGGGCATGATCTTCTGCTCTGAAAATACGATGTTTTCCATCAATACATTTGCGAACGCCAGTTCCGCCAAACGTTGTTGTGCCATAATGAAAACCATGCTTAGAAACTGGAAAACCGAAATCTTGAATGTTATAAAATCTGCCGTTGCACCAAACAAATGGATGCTGATGAATCGGTTGATTCTGCTGTGGTGTTTGGAACAAGTATTGCATTTCTCTTCCTCCTTGTTTCCCTCGGGATTGTAGGGTGCGAGTGTAAACTGTTATTAAATATATTACACTGTATGAAAAAGAAAAGTCAAGGGGAAACGGCGAAAACAAAGAAACAACGAAACAAGAAAACAAGTTGTTGATAAAAATTATTGACTGGAAATTTTTTGTAGGCTAAAATTAAATTGATGAAAAATAATGTTCTTAAAACTGAATTGATTATTAGCATTATTATTAGCCACAGGCAGCGGTGTGATGTTTAGTTTCTATATTTTGAAATAAACTAGCCACCGATGCCGGTGGTCTTTTGTTTTGGAGCGTCGGAACGTCGGAGCGTCAGAACTTCGGAACGTTCCGACTTCCGACTTCCGACATCCGACATCTGATTGTCAAAATGTCTTGATAATTATTCACAAATCTGCTAATAATTATTAGTTCATTTTGTCTGCGAGAGAGGAGAGGAAAAGGAGGGAGGAAAATGAGTATGGTCTGCAATTGTACGACTCCTTGTAGTGTCTGTGCCTGCGGAAAAGGAGGAAGAGAGAAGATGAAGACGAAGACATGGGATGAGATGACTGATCATGAAAAGCTCATTTACGTGTATCGCAAAAATCGAAAGGATTTGAATGATGTTGAAATGCAATTTGAACGTGAGTACGGTTCGCGTTTTAATCCTTTGATTCATTCCAATTTCGGACAACTCGGCTGATCTTTTTGTTCTTTTTTTGAGTAGAGCGTTTTGACGCTCTTTTTTTGTGGATAATTTTTTCTTTTAGATGTGGTATACTTAGATTATCAAAATTTATATAAGAAAAACAAATATGTATTTTTTTAATACAAAAATAAACAAAAAAGTACGAGGGGGGGGGCTTAATGGAAAGGTAAAATTTTTTGGTATTTCAAAATACAAGATTCTTTTGAGTCTTTTTTTTGTTTTGGGAGTTTGTTTTTTTGGAGGTGCGGTGGCGAGTGCAGCGGAAAGATATTGGGTAGGTGGTTCAGGAAATTGGAGCGATGCTGCAACTCATTGGGCAGCTACGTCTGGTGGCAGTCCTGATGCAGGCAATCTGCCAACCTCTAGTGATAATTGTTTTTTTGATTCCAATTCATCAGCTAATTCGTACAGTGTTAATGTTAATGCCACAGGCTATTGTAATAATGTTACATGGGCTAATCCGGCCACTGGAAATCCGACATTATTTATTGCAGGAGGAGTATCACTTTTTTCATATGGATCAACAGTGCTGGTATCAGGTATGACCTATGGAGATGGTGGCGGATACACTCGTTTTGCGCCAGCAACTGGGACTACCACAACATTAAACACAAACGGTGTTCAAATAAAGACTTCTCTTATTATGTCCGGTACTGGGACATTACAACTAGCAAGCAATGTGGATTTCGGTTTAGCTGTTCTTTTTGCTTTGAATTCTGGATACTTTGATCCTAATGCACATGCAGTTTCATTTAGTGGAACGGCTCATACTCTCACAGGAAATATCTCATTTTATGATCTGACTAGAACTGGCACAAACAGTAAAACCAACACATTTACACTTGCTGGAGATATTACAGTTACACACAGTTTAACCATTAACGGAAATAGTTCGACAAACCGGATGTTGGTTGCCTCAGACACTATCAACCTTCGACGAATTATAAATGCTATTTCTATTTCTATCTCAAATACAGATTTTCGCGATGTTTCTTTGCCGACTAAGTCAATTGGTGCTATTGGGGACAGTATTACAAGAGGTTATCCTACACCTGCAAATAATGGTTCCTATCCTCAATTTTTGACGACAGAGCTAAATTCAAATGAATATGGATACGGTGTATATAATTTTGGTGTCGATGGGCAAAAGACCGATGCGATGCTTGCTAGAATTTCTTCTATCACAAGCTTGCAGAATGTTCGTTATGCGATTGTATTAGGTGGAGTGAATGACATACGCAGCGGATACAGTGTGGCGAGCACTGAATCTAATCTGCAAAGCATGTATACCGCGTTAAAAACTGCAGGTCTCACTGTAATTGCCGCAAAAATAACACCATGGAAAGGACATTCAGAGTGGTATGAAGCAGCACAGATTAAAACTGATCAGATCAATGATTGGATTCAAAATAGCGCTACAGACGTGGATATAGTTGCTGAAACTTATACTGCTCTAGAAGATCCATCAGATCCGGATAAACTTCTTCCAATTTATGATAATGGTGATCATTTACATCCGTCTGCTGCTGGATATGCAGCTATTGCTAATACTATTTATTCTGCCGTTACATGGGAATTAGCATCTATGAACGATCTGAGTAATATTTCGGGTAGAAGCGGGGATTGTGGTGGTAATTCCAGTATTTTATTTACAACATCTACTCCTCAATATTGGTACAAGTTAAGCGGGGCTAGCAATAATTGGAGTACTGATGGTAATTGGTATCTATCTTCTGGAGGTATTGGTGGTGCTGGCCGCGTGCCTCTTTGTCAAGACACAGCTATTTTTGATTCGGCATCTTTTGGTTCAACAGGAATGACTTTGATACAGGATATGCCTCGTATATCGACTACCACTTTTTTAGGTTTAAATGGAGAATCTGGCATTACGAATAATCCGACTTTCACAACAAGTACTGCTACAAGTATATTTGGATCGCTGACCCTTGCTCCTGTTGCAAGCTGGACGTTTTCGGCATCGACACAATTGTATACTTTCGAAGGGCGATCATCTTATACTCTGACTACAAATGGTAATACTTGGGGAAAAAATTTAACTCTTAACGCTCCTGGTGGAACTCTCACTCTTGTTGATACTCCAACAATGGGCGCATCAAACACGTTTACTGTGACCAACGGAACATTGAATATAGCATCAAAGGTGATGAATATTGCTCCTACAACATTTATAACACTCGCTGGCGGGACAGCTAATATTTATAACAGTGTTTTTTGGAGAGCTTCTGCAGGAAGTATTTTTATCAATCAGAGCGGTGGAACGCTTAATCTTAAAGATGATATTTTTTATAACATTACGGATGTGTTGTCGAGTACTGCTGGAACACAAAGTATTTCATATAATGATTACTATAATTCATCTAATGAAGGTGGAACAGGCAGTATTATAACTGATCCAAAATTTGTAACTTTTGGATCGGACTTTCATCTTCAATCTGATTCTCCAGCCATCGATGCTGGTTACGACACAGATATTGCCACTGACTATGCTGGCAAGCAAAGATATGATGATCCAGATGTAGTAAATACAGGAGCAGGTGCAGTAGACTATTATGATATGGGAGCGTATGAATATGTTACACCACCAGATCCAACATTTACATCATCATCTCATCCATCCCATGTTACTTGGTATTCAGATGCATTAGTTGATATGTCATTATCATCCAATGGATCTTCTACAACAAATTATCATTATCTAGTTTCTCAAAATTCAACACCAACTCAAGTTGAAGTACTTGCTGGTACTTTTGATGCAGATGGCATATTTACTGCAACTGTTCCTTCAGATGGAGTTTGGTATATTCATACGATCGCTGTTAATCTTGATAATGATCCATCTAACAATTACAACAGTTATCTAGTTCAAATTGACACAACACCTCCTTCAATTCCAGGTGATCCTATAACAACCTCACCAACTAATAATAACAAGCCAGAATGGACATGGACAGCATCAACAGATACAACTTCAGGACTAGGTGATCCAGCTTACAATGTACAATGGTGCGATAATTCAAGCTTTATTGGTTGTGATTTGAATATCTCAACTGCAATAGCAAACTCTTTTACTCATACAATTTCTTTGATTGATGGTACTTGGTATTTTAGAGTCAATGCAGTAGATATAGCTGACAATATATCTGATTGGTCAGCAACTGGTTCTGTTATCATTGATACAGAAGCACCAGTAACAACTGCTACTCCAGCTGGTGGAACATACGATAACGCTCAAGCTGTAACTTTAACAACAGATGAAACAGCAATAACATATTATACACTTGATGGTATAGATCCAACTACGTTATCAACACAATACACAACGCCAATTACAATTTCTGAAACAGCAACACTTAAATTCTTTTCAGTTGACATTTTAGGCCATACAGAAAGTATCAAAACAGAAAACTATGTTATCATTTCAGCCATTCTTTTTACCGAAAAACTTAATTTAGAAAACGTAATTCTAAATCAAACCTATCAAAGCGTTACAGATAATGCAGATCTTCTTTTCTATCTTCTTCCAAAACAAAAAGTAATCAAAGATCTCTACATTAAATTAATCAGAAACAAGAAGAAACATCTAAATGGATTTACTAAGAAGAACAGCTATCCTGGTTATTTAAAACTATTATCAAATATCGGCACAGTCAAAAAAGCTTATCAAAAAAATGTTAATAAACATATTAATTTCAGAGTTTCAGTTAGATATTCCAAGACAAAATTAAACAAGACAAATATTAAAGAAAAGAATTTAAGATTATTCATCAAAGACAGAGACAACATCTGGCGAGGACCATACAGAATATATCAAAACAAAACAACTCATACTCTGAAATTTAAAATTAGAAATTATCTAGTAAAACCTCCAAAGAATCCAATTCCAAATCCGCTAGATATTAAAACAAAGAACAGACCATTTGCTCCATCTTTCTATTTTAGAACATTGAAAAAGATTAAATTCGTGATTGCTGAGAAAAATGCTTTATCTAATTTAACAAATTCTGAAACATCGGATAGTCAAGATTTCTTTTTTGAATAAAGATTAAAAATTATGAAACAGGCAAAAACAAAATGCCTGTTTTTTATATTTTTTAATTTTTTTTGGTTGATAATAAAATCTTGACTAATTATTTTTATTAGATTATATTTAATTTGATGAAAAAGAATATACTAACAAATAGATATTTTTTCTTTTTTAGCCACGGACAGCGGTGAATTGTTTGATTGCCTAAATTAAAAAGCAAAGAAACAATCCACTGCAGTCAGTGGTTTTTTGTTCTTTATTTTGCACCTTGGCCACAGACCAGAAGAGGAGGGAAGGAAGATGAGAGCACTGAAAAGATTGTTGCTTACGTACTTGCTGGAAAATGAATCTCGAAATGTGGAAGCAAAAAAGCAGGGATTGGTGATTGATGGTAGAAATAACTTGAGAATTTGTGTGACTTTTGTTGACACAACACGTGATCCTAATAGGAAGCCTATTACTGAGTCAACTGGTTTTTACGGTGTGTAATTTTGTTCTTTGTTTATAACGAACTCTTGTAGTTCGTTTTTTTATCCACAGGTGCTGGCTTTACAAATAATAGGGGGGGGTAAAATGTAAATGATAAATTAGAAATTAAAAATAACAAAAAATTTTTAAAATTATTATTAATTAATACAAAAATTTATGGTAGAAAATGAAGGACCAAGCCCAGAAGATTTGGGAATAAAAGATGAAAAAGATCAAGCACGTGAAATAGGTCTGTTGGAAGGTGAACTTAAAGATACAGTCAAAGCGCTTGATAAAGTTCTGTTAAATAAGGATGAGGTCGAAAAGCAGACGATTATTAAAGATTTGGACAAATTAAAAGCTAATTATAGTGATTTAAAGTTTAATGGAAAGTCACTAGATATAATGACTCCTGAAATTGAGGGGCATCCTGAATATTCAAATAGAAAGCTTGTTGATGTATTGGATGATATAGCTAGTGTTTTAGAAGGAAAATGGAGAGAAAAATAATTTAAGTTGATTAAGCTCCTTAGTAAAAACTGAGGAGTTTTTTATTGTTTACAAAATTTACTTAAAAAGATAAAATGGGCTGATATGACAATATTTATTTATGGCGAGGATAAATTTTTAGCTCGCCAAAAATTGAATGAAATTAAAAATAATTTTATAAAGACTGATAAATCAGGTTTGAATTTTATTTATTTTTCTGACAATAATTTAGATTGGCTAAAAATACAGCAAGCTGTTTCAACTAGCACTTTTTTTAGCGATAAAAAAATGGTTGTCATTGAAAATATTATTAGTAAAGCAAAAAAAGATTTGCAGGAAAAAATTGTTGATTTGCTTGATAAAAAAAATATTTCTAAAGATTTTATTGTAATATTTTTTGAGAATGGAAAAATTGATAGTCGAAAAAAAATATTTAAAAAATTATTAAAATCAGATCAGGTTCTTGTTTTTAACCAGCTTAATTATTCTCAAGTAAATTTATGGATAGAAAATGAAGTAAAAAAGAGGAATGGATTAATAGATAAAATGGCGATAAATAAATTGGCGAGCTTTGTTGGTCCGGATCTTTTTAGATTAAATAAAGAAATTGATAAATTGATTGCTTATACTGTTGTTGGCGAGGGTGGAAAAAGACAAATTTCTGTTTCCGATATTGATTTGTTAGTAGGTGCAAATATTGATGAAAATATTTTTAATTTTACTGAAAGTCTAAGTCGAAAAGATAAAAAAAATGCTTTAAAACTTTTCCATGAGCAATTTGTTTTTGATAGTGATTTTAATTATTTTTTATCAATGATTGTTTTTCAATTTCGAAATATGATTAGAGTTAAAGATCTGGCTAGCAAAAATTTTAATCAATATCAAATTGCAAAGATGGCAAAAATTCATCCATATGCAGTTTTGAAATCTTTAGATGTTGTTAAGAATTTTGAAATTGCTGATTTAAAAAATATTTATGATCAATTGTTTAGAATTGAGCGAGATTTAAAAAATGGTGAAGGTGATATTATGTTGAAAATGGATAAATTCATTGTTGAGCTATAAAAAAATTACAAATTCCAAATCCCAAACAAATTACAAATTCCAAATTACAAAAATTAAAAAACAAGGCTGAAATTAACGCCTTGTTTTTGTATCTTAATTATTTTTTTACTACTTTTTTTGCTTTTTTCTTAACTTCTGTTTTGACTTCTTTTTCTGATTTATTTACTAGTTTTGTTAATCTAGATTTTTTGCGGTCAGCTGTATTTTTCTTGATTTTTTTTGCTTTGCTAGCTTTGTCAAAAATTTTGTAAGCTGTAGCTAATTCTTTTTTAGCTTCTTCTTTTTTATTATCTCTGACTAATTCTCGAACAGTTTTAGTAATTTTTTTGATCTTGTCTTTCCAGACTAAGTTTACTTTTTGTTGTCTCTTAGATTTTCTTAAAGCTTTTTTAGCTGCGTGTTTGATAGGCATATATAACAATTAACATTTAACAATTAATAATTAACATTAGATTATCACGTTATTGCAATTTTTGCAAGGCTTTTCGCAAATTTCTAATTTCATCTCTCAATTTTGCTGCTTCTTCAAATTCTAAATTTCTGGCTGATAAATTCATTTGGTCAGTCAATTCTTTAATTAAAATTTTTATTTTTTTAGGATCGGATTTTTCAGCAGCGATTTTTATTGTTTCATTTGAAGCTATTTCTTCTTCGCTTTTTTGACCAGCCAATCTTTCATCTTTGATTTCTTTTTCAATTGTTTTTGGAGTAATATGGTGTTTTTTATTGTATTCAACTTGAATTTTTCGACGGCGGCTAGTTTCAGAAATTGCTTTTTTCATGGAGCCAGTAATTGTATCAGCGTACATTATTACTTGGCCATCAATGTGTCTAGCAGCTCTGCCCATTGTCTGAATTAAGGCTTGTTCAGAACGCAAAAAGCCTTCTTTGTCAGCATCCAGAATTGCAACTAAGCTAACTTCTGGCAAATCAAGTCCTTCGCGCAATAGATTGATACCAACTAAAACATTATAATTTCCAAGTCTTAAATCTCGCAATATTTCTAATCTTTTTAAAGTGGCAATGTCAGAATGGAGATAGGCGACTTTTAGATTTAGGTCTTTTAGATAATCAGTTAATTCTTCTGCCAATTTTTTGGTTAAAGTTGTGACTAAAACTCGCTGTTTATTTTTTATTCGGTTTTGAATTCTGATTAACAAATCATCAATTTGATTTTTGGTAGGTTTAATATCAATCTTTGGGTCGATTAAGCCTGTTGGTCTGATTATCTGTTCAACTATTCCCGAATTTAATCTCGAATTAGACGAATGCGATCTCGAATTCTGTTTAATTTTGCTTTGACTAAATTCATATGGTCCTGGAGTAGCTGATACAAAAATGCATTGATTAATATGTTTTTCAAATTCATTAAATTTTAATGGACGATTATCAAAAGCTGAATGAAGTCGAAAACCATATTGAACTAATGATTCTTTTCTGGCGCGATCACCATAATACATTCCGCCAATTTGTGGAATTGTCATATGTGATTCATCAATAAACATCAGAAAATCTTGTGGAAAGAAATCCATTAAAGTGTATGGAGGCTGGCCTGGTTTTCTTCCATCAAAATAGCGAGAATAATTTTCAATGCCATTACAATAGCTTGTTTCTTTTAGCATTTCTAAATCATATTCTGTTCTTTGTTTTAATCTTTGAGCTTCTAATTCTTTGCCTCTTTTTTTTAATTCTTCAACTTCTAAAATCATGTCTTGTGAAATTTGTTTTAGAGATTGGTTAAATTTATCGTGTGGGGCGATGTAATGAGATGCTGGAAATATAACTATTTCTCTAATGTTGCTCGAATACTTTTTCTCTAATGAATCTCTAATTATTTCTCCTGTTAAGTAGTTTATTTTGGAAATTTTTTCAATTTTATTGCCGAATAATTCAATTCTGACAATTTCATTAATAGAATATGGAGGAAAAATATCAACAATGTCGCCACGGACTCGGAATGTTCCGCGTTTTAAAGTGAATTGATCACGTTCGTAATTGATTGAAGTCAACTGTCTTAATAAATCTGGTAATTCAATTTTTCCATTTAAGGTTAATTTAATACTTTCTTTTTGATATTCTGCTGGAGAGCCTAAACCATAAATACAAGAAACTGAAGCTACGATTATGACATCTTTGCGAGTTAAAAGGCTTTCTGTGGCTGCATGGCGGAGGCGTTCAATTTCTTCATTAATACTGGCATCTTTGGCAATATAAGTATCAGTAACAGGCATGTAAGATTCTGGCTGATAATAATCATAAAAACTGACAAAATAATGGACAGCATTATCTGGAAAAAATGATTTGAATTCTGATGCGAGCTGAGCAGCTAATGTTTTGTTATGGCAAATAACTAAAGTTGGTTTTTGATTTTTTTCGATCACTTTGGCCATGGTAAAGGTTTTACCTGAACCTGTTACGCCAAGAAGAGTTTGAAATTTTTGTTTATTTTTAAGATTATTATAAAGCTTGTCAATTGCTTGAGGCTGGTCTCCTTTTGGTTCGAATTTTGAGATTAATTTAAATTTCATATATAGTAATATCCTTGATTTTTTTGTATAATAACTTTGGGCGAATCTCTTGACAGTGTTTGATAAAGCTGGTAGATTAGTGAGTACGCTTGATCTTTATAATTTTAAGATATTTCCATCGATTAGTCAACCCTCAATTGCAAGAAGGGTTGACGAAGGAGTTCCGATGCGTGGGAAAATCGTAGGAAAAGCATTGATCGTGATGGATGCAAGGTCAATTTTAAATGCATGTGCAAGAAGAAGATTCCGGATTGATTTGGTAGTTTTGGCTCAGAAGATTTGTGAAAAGATGTGCCTTGAATATAAAGATTGCAGAGTTATTTTGGTAGTAAATGAAAAAAAGACTGAAACATCGTTTGCGAGTGCACTTCACTTTGATTTTGAAAAGATAGGCATGGGTTTTCAAATGGAGACAGAAGATGTATATGGTACAGATACAGCAATTGCATCATTGATGTTGGCAAATGCTTTTTATGGTGAAATCACTCATCTTGTTTTGGTTTCAGGTAGTCGGAATTTTGCAATTACCTTTAGCTTGATTAATCAATACAAAGGTAAGAGTGTCTATCGAATTGTTTGCATGTATTCTTTCTTCTTGCATCAGGAATTGAGAAGACAAGCTGATGTTGTTTATGAGTTTGGACGAGATATTTCTTTGGCAGAAATCAATCTTGAACGTCCGAAGGTTGTGAATGATGATGAAGAAGATAACGATGACGACGACGACGCTGTTGATGATAATGATGATAAAAATGATAATAGTTCTGGAACTCAGTTGAGTTTGAATATGCAGGCTTGTTCCTAAATTTTTGAAGATGAAAAATATCTTAAGAAGTTCGTTCATTTTTTTGACACCTATTTAGAGGTGTTTTTGTTTTGTATAAATTCTGGCAGAAGTGTTTAAAATCTGCTAAGATAAAGAAGCAGTTTTTTGTTCTAATTTTTTTAAAATAATGATTGCTTATTTATTTGGAAAAATTATATTTAAGGGAAATAATTTTATAATTCTTAATGTAAATAATATTGGTTATAAAATTTTTTTGTCAGCAAAAGTCTTGTTAAAAACAGAAATTAACAGAGAACAAGAATTTTTTATTTTCCAGCATTTAGGCGAGAATATGAATGATCTATTTGGATTTGAAAATTGCAATGAATTGAATTTTTTTGAAAAAATTATTTCTGTTTCAGGTGTTGGTCCAAAAAAGGCAATTGCAATTTTATCAACTGGTCCAGCTGATCAAGTAAAATCGGCAATTATTAATAAAAAGTTGGATTTTTTGACAAGCGTTCCTGGAATTGGCAAAAAAATGGCAGAAAAAATTTGTTTTGGATTGAAAGATAAATTAGGAACTTGTGATGATAATTTTGATTTTTGTGAGAATAAAGATTTAGCAGATAGTTTGGTAAGTTTGGGATATAAACGTGATGATTTAAGCGAGGCTTTGAAAAAAGTTGATTCTAAATTGGCGTTGCAAGAGCAGATTAGAGAAGCGTTAAAATATCTAGGAAGATAAAAACCTAACGTTTGTAAAATTGGTAAAATTAATAAAATTGATAATGCAAGTTGTTGAAATAAAAGATCATGAAAAATTAAATATTTTTTTAAAGCAAAATAATGGATCAATGTTGCAGAGTTTTGATTGGGGAGAATTTCAGAAAATGGTAGGCAGAAAAATTTGGCGGATTGGATTGGAAGAAAATAATGAATTAATTGGAAGTAGCTTAATTGTAAAAATGGATTTAACGAAAAATTTGCATTATTTATATTGTGGTCGCGGACCAATTATTGGAAATCCTAAATTCCAAATCCCAAATTCCAAACAAATTACAAATTACAAAACTCAAATTACAAACCTTTTGGACGAGATTGGACGAATTGCTAAACAGGAAAAATCGATGTTTTTAAGGATTGATCCTGACTGGCAAATGGATGAAGTGAATGTAAAATTTTTGAGTGATTTAGGATTTAAAAAAGCAAAAAAAGAAGTTCAGCCAAAAGATACTTGGATTTTGGATTTAAGTAAAAATGAAGATGAATTGATGTCGTCAATGCATAGTAAGGCGAGATACAATATTAGATTGGCGCAAAAAAAAGATATCAAAGTAAATAGATATTCTAGTGTTGATGGAATTAAAGATACTAAGTTTGAAGAATTTTGGAAGATTTTGGAAAAGACAGCTGCAAGAGATAAATTTGCTTTGCATCCAAAAGATTATTATATTAAGCAATTAGAATATTTTGGCAAGAAAGATTTTATTAATTTATTTTTGGCAGAATTGAATGGAAAAGTTGTGGCTGGAATTATTGTTTCTTTTTGGGGCGATACTGCGGTATACATGCATGGAGCATCAGATTATGAATATCGAAAATACATGGCGCCTAATGTTTTGCAATGGGAAGCGATTAAAGAAGCAAAAGCAAGAGGTTGTAAATACTATGATTTTTGGGGAATAGCACCTGCAAATAAATTAGTTATGCCAACAGCAAAAGTTGAGGAATGGGAAGGAATTTCGAGATTTAAACGTGGGTTTGGTGGATTTGAAAAAAATTATGTGGGAGCTTGGGATCTAGTGTATAAAAAAGCTTGGTATTGGTTTTATAATTTAGCGGGAAAAATACGAGTTAGATAGGTTAGACAAATTAGACTAGTTATAAAGTTCTTAAAGTTTGTAAAGTTAAATGTTAATAGTTAATTGTTAAATGTTTATATATGACTAAAGAAAAATGGGATTTGATTTTGGAAAATGTTGAAAAAAAATTTGAAGTTTCTGATAAAGGAATTGATGAAGGTTATGGAGAAAAAATGGAATGGATTGAATTTGAAAATCCTCAAGGCAAGATGAGATTGGAATGGGTAGAAAAACAAAAAAAATCTGGCTTTAAAAATGTTAATGTTGATGATGCTGATTCGGAATCAGAAATGATTAATTATGTTAAAGCTTATATTTTTAGTGAAGAAAAGAATGGATGGGAAGAGATGAAGGCGACAGATTTAACACAGATTTAAGACGGATTTACACAGATACACAGATAAGATATTGTTTTTTGTTATACACTTGGTCAAAAGTGTAATAATTGTTATACTTAGTTATATTTACAAATAATTTAAAATAAAAATTACATGAAGGATAATTTCTTGAAAGAGCTTATTTTGGGTAAAAAGAAAGAAACATTGCCATCTGTTGCGCTAAAAGATGCTGTTATTTTTCCAAAATTAGCTGTGCCATTGGTTGTAAAAAGAAAGCAATCAATCAAAGCAATTGAATTTGCAAAAGAGCATAATGATAATGTTCTATTTTTTGTTGCGCAGAAAAAAGAAGATTTAGAAGAAATTAAAAAAGAAGACGAGATTTATCAAATTGGAACGATTGGCAGAATTAGAGATATGGAAGTTACTGAAGACGGATCAATGACTGTTTTGGTGGAAGGATTAGGCAGAGCAAAATTCCAAAAATTAGCACAAACAGATCCATATTTGAAAATTGATGTTGAATCTTTGGGAGAAGAAAAATTTGAAAAAACAGAAGAAGTTACAGCATTGATGTATACAGTAATTAATCAATTCAAATCTGTTGTCTCAATGGGCGCGAATGTGCCATTGGATGTAATGATGGTGATTTTGAATATGAAAGATCCATGGCAATTATGTGATTTAATTGTTTCAAATTTAGATCTAAAAGTTTCAGAAAAACAAAAGTTATTGGAATTAAATGATGTTAAAGAAAAATTAAAAAATTTGAATGAATTATTAGGCAAACAGACAAAAGTTTTTGCAATGGCGCAAAAATTGGAAGAGAACACTGGAAAAGAATTAGAAAAAATGCAGAAAGAAATGTATTTGCGAGAAAAGATGAAATCAATTCAAAAAGAATTGGGCGAATTAGGCGGAGGAGAAGATGAAACTGTTTCTTTGGAGAAAAAAATAAAGGCAGTGAAAATGCCGAAGAAAACAGAAGAAGAAGTGATGAAAGAATTCAACAGAATGAAAGGCATGCCATCTTTTTCACCAGAAATTTCGTATATCAGAACATATATTGATTGGATGGTTGGACTTCCATGGAATAAAAGAAGCGAATGCAAAGTTGATGTCAAAAAATCAAAACAGATTTTGGATCATGATCATTATGGTTTGGAAAAAGTTAAAGAAAGAATTTTGGAATATTTATCAGTGCGAAAATTAACAAATCAAATTCAAGGTCCAATTCTTTGTTTCTTTGGACCTCCAGGAGTTGGAAAAACTTCAATAGGAAAATCAATTGCAAAGTCTTTAGGTCGAGAATTTTTTAGAATGAGTCTTGGTGGAATTAGAGACGAAGCAGAAATTCGTGGACATCGCAGAACTTATGTTGGAGCAATGCCAGGCAGAATTATTCAAGGAATAAATTCAGTGAAATCTAGAAATCCAGTTTTTATGTTAGATGAGATTGATAAAGTTGGTAATGACTATCGAGGCGATCCGTCTTCGGCTTTACTTGAAGCATTAGATCCAGCTCAGAATAAAGAATTTGTAGATAATTATTTATCAGTGCCATTTGATTTGTCTGACGTAATGTTCATTACAACTGCAAATGTCTTGGATACAATTCCGCCAGCTTTGCGAGATAGAATGGAAATAATCGAATTCTTGGGATATACAGAAGAAGAAAAATTTCATATTGCTAAAAAATATTTAATTCCAAGACAATTAAAAGAGAATGGATTGAAAAAAGAGCAATGTTTATTTTCCGATCCATCATTGCGTCATATTATTTCTGATTATGTTAAAGAAGCTGGTGTTAGAAATTTGGAAAGACAAATTGCAGCAATCTGCCGAAAAATGGCAAAATCAGTTGCTTCTGGAGGCAAGGGCGATAACAATGTAACAATTGCTGATTTGAAAAAATATTTAGGGCCAGCAACATTTACTCAAGAAAAAACTGAAAAGAAAGATGAAGTTGGAGTAGTGACCGGACTTGCTTGGACTCCAGCTGGTGGCGATATTTTGCATATTGAAGCATCTCGCATGCCTGGTAAAGGCGAATTAAGATTGACCGGACAATTAGGAAAAGTAATGAAAGAATCAGCAGAAGCAGCTTATTCTTATGCTAGAACAATTGCTGATAAATTAGGTGTTGAAGAAAAGTTTTACAAAAATGACGATATTCATATTCACGTTCCAGCTGGCGGAATTCCAAAAGATGGACCTTCGGCAGGTACAGCAATGGCAACAGTTTTAGTTTCGGTTTTGTCTGGCAGAAAAATAAATAAAGATGTGGCAATGACTGGTGAAGTAACTTTGAGAGGAAAAGTTTTGCCAATTGGCGGAGTTAAGGAAAAAGTTTTGGCTGCTAAACAAGCTGGTGTAAAAATTGTTTTGTTGCCAGAAGAAAATAGGCCAAATTTGGCAGATATTCCAAAGAATATTCAGAAAGATTTGAAAATTGTTTTTGTAAAAACAATGGATGATGTGGTGAAGAATGCGTTGGATGCGCCGATTGTGAAGTAATTATTCGAATTAATTTTCGAATTAAATTCTAATTATTTTCGAATATGGTAGAGACGTTGCATTGCAACGTCTCTATGTTTTTATTGTGTTTTTTGACATTTATATTTTTTAGAATATAATGCAGTAATTATGACAAGATTATTATTACATATTTGCTGCGGCCCATGTGCGAGTGCAGTTTTAGAAAAAATAAAACCAGATTATGAAATTACTGGCTATTTTTATAATCCAAATATTTATCCAAAAAGCGAATATGATTTAAGATTAGAGAATTTGAATAAACTTGCGAGTAAAATTGGTAAAATTAATAATGTTAGTAAAATTAGTAAAATAAGTAAAATTGATAATGCTAAAATTGATAAACTAAAATTCGCTGTTCCGAAAAATGATGTTAAGAATTGGCAAAAAAAAGTTGTTGGTTTAGAAAAAGAAAAGGAAGGCGGAAAAAGATGCGAGGCTTGCATTAAATTCAGATTAGAAAAAACAGCAGAATTTGCGATGTTGAATGGCTTTGAAATGTTTGGAACGACCTTGTCTATTTCGCCATACAAGAATACAATGATGATAAATAGAATCGGTCTTGAATTAGAAAAGAAATATGGAGTGAAATTTTTGGAACAAGATTTTAGCGGATTATATAAAAGAAGTATTGAGTTGTGTAAATTAAATGGAATTTATAGACAGCGTTACTGCGGATGTGAATATTCGAGATATTAAGATATTCGGATATTGATTATTTAGTAAAATTGGTAAAATTAGTAAAATTGACGAGTTAAATTTGTTTGACCAGTTAGATTAGTTAAATTAATTAATAAATATTTATGCTGAACAAAGAATTATTTGAAAGATTATTAGTCGAAAATCAAGAGCATAGTTTGATGCGCGAAAAAATTATTGGTGAGGCAAGAGTTGTTTTAAAAATGTCAAAACAAGCGATTTTTTTAATGCATCGCGATGATTTGAAAAAAGCGGAAGAAGTTTTGACAGATGCTGAAAAGAAATTGATTGCTTTGGGTAATTCTTCAGGAGTTGGTGCATATTATGAAGCTGCGGAAGAATTTGTGGAAGCAAAAATGTTTTTTGAATATTTAAATAGTGGTGATATTGATTTTAAATCAGAATTGAAATTTGGTTTTGAAACAATGATTTCTGGAATTTGTGATTTGACTGGTGAGATGGTAAGAATGGCTGTAATTTTGGTAACAAAAGGCGAGGCTGAAAAAATTTCTGATTATAAGCAAGCTGTTGATGATATTATTGGCGAGTTAATCAAATTTGATCTGACTGGAAAATTGAGAGTAAAATTCGATGAAGCTAAAAGAAATTTGAAGAGGCTGGAAGAAATTTTGTATGATGTTAAAATAAGGCAAAAGTAAAAAATTATAAGATAATAGTAAAAAAAGACTAATTTTAGTCTTTTTTAATTCAAAATTTTTGTGTATAATATTTTATATGTCATCAAAACTAGAATTTTCGGCAGGTGGTATAGTATTCAAAAAAACAAAAGCAGGTGTTAAAATCGCCTTGATTTTGGATCCTTTTCATAAATGGACTTTTGCAAAAGGACATGTTGAAGAAGGTGAAAGAGTGGAGCGTGCAGCTTTGCGAGAAGTAGCTGAAGAAACAGGAATGTATGGGCTTAAATTAAGCGAAAAACTTGGTGAAATGGACTATTGGTTTAAAGCTGATTCAAAAGGCAAGCCAGGAGGCAAAGATTTGATTCATAAAGTGGTATATTGGTATTTGATGGAAGCACCAGAAGATGTTAATATTGAGTTGCAAGATGCAGAAGGAATTGCAGAATTGAAATGGGTCACTGTTGATGAACTAAGTAGGATTGAAAGCTATAAGAATATGCAAGTTATTATTGATAAAGCTGTCGAGGTATTAAAGGCGAGTTAAATAAGTTAGATTTATTAACTATAAAATTGGTAAGACTAATAAAATTAGTAATTTGATTAAAAATAAAAACTAAAATGAAACGAATTTTAATTGGGGCGATTTTTGTTATTTTGTTATTTTGTTATTTTGTTATTTCTAATTCGGCTTCGGCTTGGTATAGTAATGATTATGATTATCGAATGCCAATTGTTTTGGAAAATTCTTTAAATTCAGAAAACCTGAGCAATTATCAAGTAAAAATAACTTTGACAGACGAACAAGTTGATTTTTGGGCAAGGATAAAAAGTGATGGATCAGATATTAGATTAGTTGATGCTGATGATTCAACAGATCTTGATTTTTGGCTGAAAGAATTTGATTATGAAGAAAATTCGGCAATTATTTGGGTGGAAGTGTCAGAACTTTTGGCAAATAGCAATAAGACAATTTATCTTTATTTTGGAAATTCAGAAGCTGTTTTAGCAAGTTCATATAATGAAACAATGGAACTAGAGCCAGTCAATTTTTTTGTTAAAAATTATGATAGTGGAAATGGCAATGATCAAGCGAAAGGCGTAAAATTTTTATCAACTGGTGAATTTGTTATAGCTGGAAATTATATTAATGAAGCTGATGGCAATGATTGGCGATTAATAAAATACAATAACGATGGAGAGGAAATTTGGTCAGATACTTTTGATTTTGATAATGGCGAGGTTAAAGATTTGGCAATTGATAAATCGGATAACATTATTGTTATTGGTTATTATGAATTATTAGGCGATAAAGATTGGTATCTTAGAAAATATGATTCTGATGGCAATATTTTGTGGAGTAAAATTTATGATTCAGGAAATATCGACGAAGCAAATGCGGTAATAACTGATTCTGATGATAATATTATTGTTGGAGGATTAAAAATAAATTCTGATAAGAATTGGTATCTTAGAAAATATGACGCAAATGGTAATGTCATAACTGATCAAGAATATAATTCTGGACTTGGTGATGATATTTTGTATGATTTAGTGGTTGATTCAGGAAATAATATTATTGCAACTGGAAACAGTGCGACTGCTTCAAGCTTTGAATTTTATACAATAAAATATGATAATAATTTAGTTGAAGATTGGAATTCTAATTATGAAAAAGGAACTGCTGATTATTTTAAAGCAGTTAATGTAGATTCAAATGATAACATTTATTTAGGCGGATATTATAATGAAACAGATAATAATTGGTTGCTTCGAAAATTAGATTCTGAAGGAAATTTATTGTGGGATAGGTTGTATGATAGCGAATTAGGAAACGATTATTTGTATGGAATGGAAGTTAATATTGCTGATGAAATAATGGTTGTTGGAAATTCAAAAGCAGAAACAGGCAATGATTTATTGGTTAGGAAATATGATAGTGATGGAAATTTGTTGAAAGAAATTGTAGAAGATGAAAGCAATGACGAGGCATATTTAGATATCGATTTTAATCAAAATGATGATTTCGTTTTAGCTGGCTTTTCAACTGGTGATTCTGATAATGATTGGATGATAAAACTTTTTGGCGATAGGAAATATACAGCTGACGAACCTGAAGCGAGCATTGGATCTTTGTCAAAAATTGCAATTAAATATTTTAAAAAATATATTAAATTTAATGACGATTCTTTGGGTATAAAATATATTTCTAGTAAAACAGGAGTTGGAATAAAGTTTTTGAATTTGCCTGAAACTCCAGAAAAATTTTGGATACAAATTGAAAAAGTAAAGAAAAAGCCTAATTTTTTGGAGAATGAAAAATCATTAAAATATTATTGGAAATTGAGGACAAATTTGTATAAAAAAAGTTCTGGAAAGTTTAGAGTAAAAATTTCTTTTCCATATACAAAAAAAAGTATAAAAAAATCTAAGATAAAAGCAAAAAATTTGGAATTATTTTCGAAAGAAGAAAGTTATATAAATTTTTGGAATAAAAGGAACAAAACTATTTTGAAAAAAAATCAAAAATTATTGTCGACAGATATCAGATTTTTTTCAAAAATGAAAAACTGGTTTACTTTAGCTTCCCGCAAATGACGGCAGATTTATTACAGATGAACACAAATTACACAGATTGATGACAAATTAATAAGAATTTTACACAAATAACACAGATATTTTGAGTTATGAAATTTGATTTTTTAAGCGATGCGGAAATAAAAAGGATAATTTTAGAGGCTCGCTTTGTTTCCGAAAAAGAAATTTATTCAAGTACCTATTATAGAAAAGGCAAAACAAGAAATATTATTTTTAAAGGAAATTTTGAAAATAAAAAAGCGATTTTGAAAATGTGGAAAGATCCAAGAGAAGTGTATGAACCTTTGAATTTGAAAGAATTTTTAAAAAATAATAAAAGTGAAATTTTAACTGCTCCGAAATTATATAATTATAAAATGTATGATGATCATTCCGGCTGGCTGATTGAAGAATACATTGATACAAGCAAACATATTTTTGAGGGCATGCCGAAAGTTGAAAACAGAGAAGAATTTTTTAAAGTTTTTATCGAATATAAAAAGATCTGGCCCAAAAATCCTGAATTAAAAATTTTTAAAGATAAGACAGTTGGCGATTGGGCGTTGAGAAATATATCAAAATGGAAAAAATTGGCAAAAGAAAAAAGTTGGTTAAAACAAGAGAGTTATGATTTGTGTGAAAAAGCGATTGATGTTTTGAAAAAAGATGGCAATGGATATAAATTTATCTGGACACATGGACATTTTAAGCCAAAGGAAATTTTTAAGGTAAATCCGCCTACGTCCTGTGGGACTTCGGCGGACAAGTATTATTTGACTGATTTTGCTCATTGTTGTTGGCAACCTGAATTTGCCGAAGGACCTTTTATAGTTTGGTCAATAATTCAAGATGCAAGAAAGATTATAAATTATGATTTGGCATTGAAAGAAAGTTTGGATTGGAAAAATATTTTTGTTAAGAATGAACTTACTGATAAAAAAGGGTTTGATTTAGGAATGTTGGGAAGATCTGTTGGGACAATTTTGGCAGATATAGGCGGATCAGATATTCCTCTTGAAGAGAAAGAAAAATTATTAGAAATTTGGACTAAAATTTTAAAATATTATTTGGATTCTCTAAAATAATTAATGAAAAAAATATTTTATATTTTAATTATTTGTTTAATTCTATTTTCTGGAAATTTTGTTTTTGCTAATTTATCTTCACTTAATGTTTTGTCGGATGATAAGAGTATTCATCAAACTGAACTTGAAAAATATAAGGATTATAGAATTAAAGAAAGTAATATTGGAATTGTCAGCAATGGCAATGTTAGTTTATCGCCAGATGTTTCTAAAGTTGTTTATGGTTTTTTTCCTTATTGGATGGGTGATACTTATGCAAATTTTCAATGGAATTTGATTACGCATTTGGCATATTTTTCAATTGAAGTTAATAGCGATGGGAGTTTGGGAGATAAACATGGCTGGCCAAATAATACTTTATTAAATTTGGCTCATCAAAATGGAGTGAAAGTTGTTTTAACAGCACAAAATTTTAGTTCATCTGATTTATCAACTTTATTATCAAACGCAACTTATAGAAATAACTTAATTAATAATTTATTGAATGAAGTTAAAAGCACATCTGCTGACGGAATAAATATTGATTTTGAAAATGTCGATTCTGCGATGAAAACAAATTTGACGACTTTTATCACTGATTTGAATAATACTTTTAAAATTTCCAATTCTTCTTATCATATTGCAATTGATGTGCCGGCTGTTGATTGGTCTGATGCTTTTGATGAAAATGCGCTAGCTTTAAATTCTGATGGATTGATGATTATGGCTTATGATTACCATTGGCAAAGCGGATCAACTGCAGGTCCAATTGCTCCATATGATGATAGTAGTACTTGGGGTAATTATAATGTTGTGAGTACATTAGAAACTTATTTAAGTTTAACAAATAATAATCGACAAAAATTGATTTTAGGTGTGCCTTATTATGGTTATGATTGGGAAGTTAGTGCTGATACAGTTCCAGCTAATACGATTGGGACTGGTGAAGCAAAAACTTATGCTGAAAATAGATTGGCAATTTTAAATTATTCACGAATTTGGGATAATGATTCAAAAACTCCTTACTATAAATATGGAAGTTTTAGGCAGACTTGGTATGAGGATGAAGAAAGCTTGCAATATAAATATGATTTGGTGAATGATAATGCTTTGTTAGGTATTGGAATTTGGGCTTTGGGATATGACAATGGATATGCTGATTTGTGGAATAAAATTTCAGAAAATTTTTTGGAGCCGAAAACTGTAGCAGTGCCTGTAGGCGGAGATTATAAAAAATATAAAAAAATTACTTTAACTGCTACAGATACAAATGGCATTTCAGGAATTTATTATACTCTTGACGGTTCAACACCGACCATTAGTTCAACAAAATATTCTTCAGCGTTTAGAATTTTTAATGACAAAACATTAAAATTTTTTTCAGTTGATAGTCTTGGTAATCAAGAAATCGTCAGGACAGAAAATTACAATATCGTTTATAATGATAAGAAATTTGATTTAAGAAAAGGATTGAAAAATATTGCTTTAGAAGGAAAATTATTGGATTTTAAGTTTAAAAAAATACCTAACAAACCGACTGATTATTGGTTTAAAATAGCGAGAATAGCAAAAAAACCGAGTGGTTTGAATAAATCAAAAACATTAAAAGGCTATTGGAAAATAGAATCAAATTTAAACAAGATAAAAAGTGATAAAAAATTTAAAATTAAAATGGTTTTTAAATTTAGAAATAGATTATTGCATGGGTTAAAGAAAAAAGATTTGAAATTAAAATTTTATAATAATAATACTAATCAATGGCAGACTATGCCAGCAGTATATTTAAAAAAAGAAAAAAAGTTTAGAATTTGGATTAATAATTTTAGATGGCAAAAGAATAAGTTTGCGATCAGCACTATTTAATAAAATAATTTTAAATTTATGGTAGACCAACAAAATCCATTTGATCGTGTTGAAAAGAAGAGAGAAGATGCGCGTGATTCTGGTTATGCAAACAAGATGCAAGAGAAAACAATTGATAAGCAACATAATGAAATGAACGAAGAAAGCAAATTTAATCTAAGGCCAGACGAACAAGAAGACGTTGCAGAAAAGATGAGAGAGTCCGCCTTCGCTAAAGCTTCGGCGGATAAAGAAGAAAAAATACAAAAGAAATGGTGGGAATTCTGGAAAAAATAATACGAATATACAAATAATGCAAATGTTGCGAATATACGAATTCGCATATTTGTATCATTTGTATAAATTCGTATATTTGTATTATATCTATGAAATTGAAAGCAAATTTTTTTAGCGCTGTAGCGATGTTGGTTGGCACTGTGATTGGTGTTGGTATGTTTGGTATTCCTTATGTAATTTCCAAAGTTGGTTTTGGAGTTGGTTTTTTGTATTTGTTGATTTTGGGAATTATGGTAACAATTACAACTTTGGCGTTTGGCGAGATTATTTTGAGGACAAAAGGTCATCATCAGATGACTGGTTATGCAAAAAAATATGCTGGAATTTGGGGACAAAGAACAGTAGCATTTTCGTTAATTTTTGGAGTTTTTGGTGCAACTTTAGCTTATACTATAGGTATCGGTAATTTTTTAGCGATAGTTTTTAAGCCTTATTTTGGTGGGACGCCTTTTTTATACTCGCTCATTTTTTATATTCTAGCGAGTATTGCTTTATTATTCGGCATGAGAGTAATAGAAAAGCTCGAGAATTTAATGGTTTTTCTGCTTTTATTAATTGTTGGTTTTGTGATTATTATCGGAGTTCGTGAAATAAGTTTAACTAATTTTATTGGTTTAGGAATAGGATCTTTGTTTTTGCCTTATGGTGTTATTCTATTTTCTTATGAAGGTGCGTCGACTATTCCGGGCATGGTTGATTTATTAGCGAAGAATAAGAGAAGATTAAAAATTGCGATTATATTTGGAATGATAATTGCTTTTTTAGTTTATTTATTTTTTAGTTTTGTGATTGTTGGAATTTCTGGCGATCAAACAAGCGAGGAAGCAATTGTTGGTGTTAGCAAAATTTTGGGTAGGAAGATTGTTGTTGCTGGAGCGATCTTAGGTATTTTAGCTGTGGCAACTTCTTTTTTTAGTCTTGGTATGACAATGAAAGATATGTTTCAATTTGATTATAAAATAAAAAATATTTGGGCGTGGGTTATTACAGTTACAATACCATTAATAATTTTTGTTTTAGGTGCAAGGAGTTTTATTGCGGTTATTGAAATAGTTGGAACAGTGACTGGCGGTTTGCAAGGTATTATGATATTGAGAATGTTTTTGAAGGCAAAAAAAATAGGACAATTAAAGCCAGCTTATTCATTGAGATTGCCGAAATTTTTAATTTATATTTTGTATATAATTTTTGGCGGAGGAATTGTTTATCAGATTTTTTATAATGTAGTGGCGAAGTTTAATTAAGTTGGGATATCTATTATTATTATTTGTGTTATAATATACTTAACAAAATTTTTATAAAAATAAAATCAAAAAAATGAAGAAAAAAGTATTGTCTTTACTTTGTTTTTTAGCAATTTTCTTTGCATTTGGAATGATTGCTAATACAAATCAAGCGAAGGCAGTGACGCAAACGAATGAAAGTGGAAAGGTGACTTTTGCAGACGTAGTTGGTGATGCCAAGGATTATTTTGGTGATAGATTTATCGCTCTTGATAGTAATGATTATCCTCATCTTTGTTCGTATTATGAGGATGGGACATATCATGGATTGAAACATGCATATTGGGATGGAACTGCTTGGCAAGTTGAAGTTGTTGGGCGTTCATTGTTTGTTGATTTCGGAAAATATTGTTCGATTGCGATAGACAAGTCTAATAATAATATTTGGATTAGTTTTCAATCGGATTCAAATTTGTACGTTTATAAAAATACTGGTGGTTCGTGGTCTTCTGTTTGGACGGCTGACGCTGATGGCGATACAGGTTATCATACATCAATAGTTTTAACTTCAAATGGTACTCCCCATGTTTTTTATCAAAAAGTTTTTGATGCTGGTACTAGTTATGTAAAACATGCATATTTAAGTGGTGACAGTTGGATTACAGAAAATGCAGCTGTTTCAGGAAATAATGGATGGGATATATCGGCGGTTGTTGATTCATCTGATAATATTCATATTTCATATTATAGAGGAAGTACTGCAGCTATTAGATATATTCAATTGCATGCGAATGGGTCATGGTCGCTGGATGTTGCTGTTGCTACTACTATTGCGCTAAGTCATTTTTTGTATAAAAATAATAGTATTTCTATCGGAAGCGATAATGTTGTAAGAATTGGTTATTTTTATTACAATGGCTCAACGTTTTGTTTGAAAGTTGCTGCTGGCAGTGTGAGCGGTTTTACTTCAGAATCTTATACTTGCAATAGTACTGGAATTGGTGGAGCACCATCGATTGTATTAGATAGTCAAAATTATTCTCATATTTCTCATTCTTCTTATACTTCAGCCTATTTTTTAAATTATGCTACAAATAGCTCTGCTGGAATTAGCGATACAGTAATAGAATCTATGGATGCGGGCAATACAAACACATCAATGATAAATGGTAATGAAAATTATTTTATATCAGATTATTCCACTGGTAATGATAATCAAAATTTAGTTTTACTTGATTCTGTTATTCCAACTGCAACTGTTGCTTTAACTGGCAAGGCAGGAGCTGAATTTAGTTATAAAATGTCGGCATCTGATTATGCAAAAATGGGTGGAGCAAAGTATTATTGCATTGATGAAAATGATACTTGCAATCCTTTGACAGCTGGAATAGGAACAGCTTTGACTTCAGAAACTTTTACTGATCGTATATATCCTGCTTCGAGTTCAACTGTTAAAACAATATATTTCAGAGTGTCAGATTGGGCAGGCAATACAATATCAACTGCTTTAACTGAATCAGCTGCCGAAGAGGAAACTGGTGAATCTGAAAGGCGAACTGTAACAGAGGATATTATTGGTCAAGAAATAGTTAATTATGATTTAGTTTATACTTGGAAAGAAGTTCCTAATGATCCAACTAGGTATTGGTTGCAGACTTTTAGATACAAAAAATATAATAAAAAATATCCAAAATACAAATCAAATACGATTAAAAGATATTGGAAAGTTAGAACAAATCTTTATACATATAGAAAAGCTTATAGAAAAAAATTGATAAATGCTGAAAGCAATTATGCGGATTGCTATAACAGTTTGAGTTGTAGTAGTGCGAAATTGAAGACTTACAAAAAGAAGGTAGTAAAATATCAGAATAAAATGTTTAAGGTAAGAATAAAGTTTTACTATACTACTAAATTGGTGAATAAATTGAGACTGAAGAATTCTGTTTTAAAGAAGCTAACGAAAAAACAAGCTGAAAAGAAGTTATGGTTAAAAATCTATGACAAAGGAACTAAGACTTGGATCAATGCTAACAAGTTGAAATTGATAGCGAATACAAAACAGAAGACTAAGAAAAATACATTTGCAACTGATTTCAGATATTTTAAACAGAAAGACACATTGCTGACGATTGGCGTGAAGTAATTTCTCTAATAAAGTCTCTAATACGACGAATAAATCTCTAATACGGCTAAAATGTTTAGCCGTATTTTTTTTGGCTAAGTTGAAAAAAGACGTTTTCTATGTTATTTTAGATGTATGATGAATATTTTAAGAAAAATTATTCCAAAGCCGATTTTGAGAGCTTATCATTTTGTTTTGGCTGGTTTAGCTGCTTTTTTGTATGGTCATTCATCAAAAAAATTGACAGTAATTGGAGTAACTGGCACAACTGGTAAGACAACAACATGCAATTTAATTTATCAAATTTTACAAAAATCTGGAAAAAAATGCGCGATGATGTCAACATCAAATTTTGCAATTGGCGATAAAGAATGGATCAGCAAGTACAAACAGACAATGCTTGGCAGATTTAAAACACAAAAATTTTTGAAAGAAGCTGTTAAAGAAGGCTGTAAATTTTGTATTATTGAAGTAACTTCGCAAGGAATTGAACAATATCGTCATAAAGGCATTGATTTTGATTGCGGAGTTTTTACAAATTTATTTTCAGAACATGTTGAAGCGCATGGTGGATTTGAGAATTATAAAAAAGCAAAATTAAAATTTTTCAAAGTTGTAAAAAATAAAATTGTCGCAAATGCAGATAGCAAATATGCGCCTGAATTTTTGGATTTTTTAGTTAGAGAAAAATTAACATTTGGAATTAAAAATGAAAATTGCAATTTTAGAGCAGTTAATATTAAAACAGAAGGATTGCAAGTAAAGTTTCAAATTTTAAATCCGAAATGTCAAATGAATTCAAAATGTGAAGTTTCGAATATAAATAATGACATTGATTTTAGTTTGAATATGTTAGGTGAGTATAATGTTTATAATGCGTTGTCTGCAATTGCGGTTTGTTCATTATATAAAATGAAACTTGAAGATTGCGCAAATATTTTGAAAAAAGTAAAATTGCATTTAGGCAAAATGGAGTTTATTGAAGAAGGACAAGATTTTAAAGTAATTGTTGATTATGCATTTGAGCCAAATGCTTTAGAAAATGTTTATCAAGCAGTTACTAAGTTACTTAGTTTTTTAGGTACTCGGGGACGGATAATTTCTGTTTTAGGATCAACTGGTGGAGGACGTGATGTGGCAAGAAGACCAAAGCTAGGAGCACTAGCTGCAAAATATGCTGACATTGTGATTGTGACGAATGAAGATCCTTATGATGATGACCCGAAGACCATTATCGATGATGTTGTGGCAGGCGTGTTGAATCACTCAAATTCTTTTTCGAATAAATCAAATACTTTTTCGAATGCTAAACCAAAACGATTGAATGAGAATTTATTTAAAATTTTGAATCGACGAGATGCCATTGCTTTGGCAATAAAAAAAGCCCAGAAGGGCGATGTGGTTTTGATAACTGGAAAAGGTTGCGAGCAAATGATAATGACTGGACCAGTTGGAAGTGGAAAAGGAATTGCGTGGGATGACAGGGTAGTTGTGAGAGAAGAATTGGAAAAAATCCTAAGTCGTTAAAATTCTAAGCACTAAATTCTAAATTCTAAACAAATTTAAATAACTAAAATATAAAATTCAAAAGTGCACTTCGGAGTTTTTGGAATTTGGATATTTGGGTTTTGAGTTTGTTTAGGATTTAGAATTTAGGATTTAGAGTTTTGAGTCTAGATTATAAAGAATAAAGACAAGGTAACAAGGATTCCAATCATTGTTCCAACAATAATTTCTGGTAAAGTGTGGCCGACACGCAAGCCTAAAGTTTTGTATCGATCGTATTTTTCAATTTCTTTGAATTCTTTCTCGTTATTATCAATCATTTTCTTTAATGTTTTACCTTGATTTTCCAAAAGCATTCTAAAACCAAAGGCATCTCTGATTATAATAATAGAAAAAATTAAGCAGATGGCAAAAGAGGTAGATGCAAAGCCGTCTTCAAGAAAGACTGCAGATGATAAAGATGCTAGAAATGCAGAATGAGTTGAAGGCATGCCGCCATAACGAGAGAGATAATGAAAATTAAAAATTTCTTTGTTTTGCCAAGACATGATGCAAGCTTTGATGATTTGTACAACAACGCCTGATGCAAGTGCAATAATAAGTACTTTTGGGATGATAAGCATGTTATTAGTTATAAAGTTATAAAGTTTTTAAAGTTCATAAAATTGAACTTAGATATAGAAAATATAGCATAAAATTTATTTTTTTAAAATGATATTATTAATAAATACAGCTACTTATATTTCTTTTGTCGGATTGGCTGACCAAAATAAGATTATAAGGAAGAAAATTTGGGAAGCAAATTTTCGGCAATCTGAAGAATTATTGCCAATTATTAAAAAAATAGTTGGAAATAATAAAATTGACGGAATTATTGTAGTGATTGGGCCTGGATCTTATACTGGATTGCGCGTTGGTGTTGCTACTGCGAATGCTTTGGCTTTTGGTTTTAATTGCAAGGTTGTGGGTGTGGATAGATTTGAAGTAATGGAGCGTCAGAACGTCGGAGCGTTAGAACGTCAGAACGATGGAGTTTTGAATAATGTTGTTACAATTTTAGAAAATATTAGTGATTTGATTTATGTAGAACTATTGTTAACAGGAAACAGGAAACAGAAAACAGAAAGATACGTTTGCACTGTTGAGCAGTTGTGTGAAAAAATAACTTTGCCAACTTATTTTATTGGACAAATAAATTCAGAAAAAGAAAAAATAATTAGAGAAAAATTGAAAAATAAAGTTCTAGATATAAAGATTAAAGATGATTTTGATCAAGATATTCTGGAAAATTTGTTAAAAATTGGAGAAGAAAAATTAAATAATAAAGAACAAAATGAAGTTGTTATGCCGTATTATTTAAGAGAACCGCATATTACAAAACCAAAAAAATAATGCGAAACTTGTTATTTTGTGCTATACTTAATTATTGGTAGTTTTTGTTAAAAAATAAAATTAAAATTTATGGCAAGAAAAAGTATTGATGTGCCAAATCCAAAAGAACAGGAAGCTTTTTATAAAGGAAAATCGAGATCTGCGAGAAAAAAAGGAAAAAGTGGCAAGGGCGTTGTGATTGAAGAAGCGCCAACAGTTGCTGAGATTGGTGCGCCAACAATTAAAGAGGAAACTGCACCAACGTTGCCAGAAGCACAAGGAACTGAAGTAGCTGATAAAGATGTTAAAGAAGTTGATGAAAATGGTCAACCAATAACAACTACTGGTGTAAAAGCAGAACATAAAATTACTCAAACTGAAAAAGGTGGAGCAACAGAAGAAGAAAAAGCTTCTTTGAGAAGGGCTGCCGCACATAAGCAAATCGAAAGCGCTCAGACAATTGAGCTTCCAAAAGTTGAGCCTCCAAAATCTTCACTCGAGGAAGGACTTCCAGAAGAAGATGTTTTAGCTCAAATGGTCAGAGAGCTCAAAAAAGATACTGGACAAGAAGTAGCTACAGCTGAGGTTTTAGAGATTTTAAATGCTGGAAATAATGAGCAATTTTTAGATCCTGAATTTGACGCACAATTTGATAGCGATTGGCAAAGAGTTGAAACAGCTTTGGATTTAGCATTGGTTAATCCAAGTGGCGAAGATGTTGATACTGTTATATATAATACCGATACTCTTGTTAGAGATACAGAGAGATTAGCTTTAGTAAAAAAAGCAGAAGAAGATCAAATTTGGGATACTGAATTGGGCAGGCAAAGAGTAGAGAGCTTAACAAGATTTGCAAAAGATAGATTAGATAAGGCAGGTAAATCATTAAAAAGTTTTTTTAGCGGTCCTGTAAAAAATACTTTAACTTCTTTTGGTAAAACTATGACTGAATTAGGATATGGTGCTGTTTCGGCTGGAGAAAATTTGCCAAAAATAGCAATGAAAAGAATGGATTCAGGATTAAGAACGGTTTCTGAAGAGGCTGTTAAAGCATATAAAGAAATGGCAACTGATTTTCCAATTGAAATTGCTAGAACGAAAAGGAAAATAGCGGAATGGGAAAGATTTAAAAAGGAACAAGCAAAAGTATTAGTAGGATCTGCAAAAGAAAAAATGGAAAGAAGAGAATATGAAAAATTAAAAGCGCAAGAAGTTCGTTTTAAAGAATTAAGAGCAAAATTTGGTGAATAATGTACCTGCGTCTTCTGCGGGAGACTCTGGTGGACAAGCTTAATTATTTAATCTTTTAAATACAAAAATATGGAAACAAAAAAAGCAATAGAACTAATCAAGCAATCCGATTTAACAACTCGCGAGAAAAATAGTTTGATTAAAAAAATAGAAACAGAAGGTTTAAGTAAAAAAGTGCGAGATAGCATTATCAAAGCAATTGATAATCATATCAAAAAAGTGCAAAAAGGAATTAAAGACAAAGAAAAAACTAAAGAAGGTTTGGGTACTCAAATTCATCAAGACAAATTAGTTTTGGATTTGATTTATTTTAGAATGTTGAAAAGGATGAAATATGCAAATGACGAATATCAAAAAGGAATTGAGAAATTAGATAAAAGGCTAGATGATGTTTTTCAAGAAGCAGTAAAATTGGTTGAAGAAGACAAGAAAAAAAGAATAAAAGAGCAAATCCAATAGTTATTAAAAATTAATTTTTTAAAAATATGGCAAAAGGTGATAATGCGCAAGCGTTAGAAGTCCAAAGAAAAGCAGCTGGTGAAACAGAATTTAAAAAAGTTTCTATAGACAAAAAAGGCAGAGAAATAAAACCAGGAATTGAAGAAGCTGTAACAGCTGAAGAAGTAATTCCAGAAGTTGAGGATTCGCAAATTGAACAAATTGGTTTACAAGGCGTTGAAATATTTAAAAAAGAAGATTTGCCAAGAATGCCAGAAACTGATGATGAAAAAAAAGTCTGGGCTGAATGGAGCAATAAACTTGATCAAGCAATGAAAGATATTTATGAAGCGCCGACTCAAAAAGAAATAAATATTGAGGATGTGCCAACAGTTAAGGAAGGTGCTTATGGCGAACAAAAAGTTCAAGCAGCTCCTGCTTTAGAAACAGATGAAATGGAATTAACTGAAGCAGACTTAGAAAAATTTGATCCGACTGAGCTTGTTTTAGTACCGGATCTGCCTGAATATGATGAAAAAACCGGCAATTTTACTGAAACTGAATTTACTCGCAGAGCTGATGTACAACGTACATTGCCAGATTCTTCGCAGGAAGGAGAAGGTGTGGTTGAAATCGATGAACCAACACCTAAAGAGATACGTGGTGAAGAGGAGTATGTTGACGTACAAGGATTGATTGAAGGTGGTTTAGCTGTGTCAAAAAAAGAGGCAAAATTGCCAGCACCTAATGTTCCGAAGGCAGAATATGATGATATAGAGCCACCAACACTTGAGGAATTAGCTAAAATGGTTGAAGATGAAAGAATCTCATCTGAAGATACTGGATCACTTGAAAAAAAAGTTAATGATGTGTCAAGAGATCAATTTATGAAAGAAAAACAGGTAGCTCATGATGCTGAAAACAGGTTGGTTAAGGTTGTTAATAATGTTGGGAGTATTGCTGGAGAATTGGGTTATACTGCTGAACAGCTTAGACAAACGCCTGGATTGGAGAAAGCTAGTGCTAATATGGCAAAAATTTTGGCAAGTGCTAGAAATTTAGCAGAAACTAGTTTGTCTGGAATTGCTGGTTCAGTGATGGGAACAGGAAAAGAATTGAAAACTTTTTTTACATTATCCAAAAAAGAAAGAGGAGTAAGAAGCAAATATAAAAAAGAATTAAAAGGGGTAGAAAAGAAGATTGGAAAGACTAAAGATGAAGAAGAACTGGGTCGTTTAACGGAATTAAGAAATATTCTAACTGCAGCTTTGATGTAAAGAAGTCGTTGTGGATAAGAAAATTTGATAGCTTTATTTTTGTTTTAGATAAGCCTAAATATTGTTTTTAATTAAAAATAGCTTGACTTTTTAAATAAAACGCTTATACTTGAAGTATGATATTCAAAGCAGAGGTGAATAGCCTCGGGCGTGATATTTATAAAAGACTTTAAATAAGCCAAAAGTGTTAATTTTTGGTCATTTTTTGTTATCTTTAGCGCACAAATTTTACACAGATTTATAACGGATTTGATACAGAGACACAGATGCATACAGATTTAATTGCAAATGATTAGTATTTGTTATTATATATTAATTTTTTATAGTATGCCTCAAAAGCAAAAAAGAAAATTTTTTACTAAATTGCATGATGTTATTGAACTTCCTGATTTAATCAGAGTTCAAACTGATTCTTATGATTGGTTTTTTAAAGAAGGTTTGAGAGAATTGTTTGATGAAATTTCTCCAATCAAAGATTTTACTGAAAAAAATCTAGAATTAAGTTTTGTTGATTATGTAATTGATGAACCAAAAGTTGATGAAGTTGCAGCAAAATCAAGAAATGCAACTTATGAAGCTTCAGTTCGTTGCAAAGTTCAATTAGTTAATAAACAAACTGGTGAAATAAAAGAACAAGAAGTATATTTAGGCGAATTTCCATTGATGACTGATCGAGGCACATTTATTATCAATGGTGTTGAAAGAGTAGTTGTTTCTCAATTGATTAGATCTCCTGGCGTATTTTTTACTGCTGAATTAACAAAAGGCGAAAAATTATTTGGCGCAAAAATTATTCCAAACAGAGGCGCTTGGATAGAAATTGAAACTGACTCAAAAAGTGTTATTTATGCAAAAATCGATCGCAAAAGAAAAGTACCTGTAACGTCATTGTTAAGGGCTTTTGGGTTTTCCACAGATTCTGAAATTTTGGCTCAATTCAAGGATGTTGATACTTTGCCTGATCGAAAATTTATCAAAAATACATTAGAAAAAGATATTGCAAAAAATCAAGCTGAAGGTTTTATTGAAGTATATAAAAGAATTAGACCTGGAGATTTAGCAACTGCGGATAATGCAAGATCATTGATTGAAGCAATGTTTTTTAATTTTGAAAGATATGATTTTGGCAAAGTTGGACGTTTCAAAATGAACAAAAGATTAGGTGAAAAAATTATTATTAACAAGCAAAATAGAGTTTTAAGAAAAGAAGATCTTGTTAATGTTATAAAAGAATTAATTAAATTAAATATTAATCAAGGCAATCCTGATGATATTGATCATTTAGGAAATAGAAGAGTTAGAGCGATTGGTGAATTGGTCCAAAATAAAATGAGAGTTGGTTTGATGAGAATGGAAAGAATCATTAGAGATAGAATGAGTACTTTGGATATTAATACTTCTACTCCAGCTCAATTGATTAATGCTAGACCAGTTATTTCTTCAATTCGAGAATTTTTCATGTCTTCTCAACTTTCTCAATTTATGGATCAAACAAATCCATTATCCGAGTTAGAACATAAGAGAAGATTATCAGCAATGGGTCCTGGAGGTTTGTCTCGTGAAAGAGCTGGTTTTGATGTACGTGATGTACACAGAACTCACTATGGCAGAATTTGTCCTATTTCGACTCCTGAAGGTCCAAACATTGGTTTGGTAGGCCATCTTTCTTCATATGCAAGAATTAATGAATATGGTTTTATTGAAACTCCTTATAGAAAGATTTTAAGAGAAATTCCAATTGAAAGAGCAGAAAAGGCAATCGGCGAGATTTCTTATAAATCTGGAATCCTAGATGAAAAAAGAAGAGTGATTATTCCAGCTGACAAAGTTCTTGATAAAAAAGATATCAATAAAATTAAAAATGCTGGTTTGAAAGTAGTTCAAATTAGATCAAGAGTTACTGATGAAATTGAATATCTAGATGCAATTGAGGAAGAAAAACATGTGACAGCTCCAGCAACAATTTTAATTGATGAAAAAGGCTATTTTGTTGATAAAAGAGCAGAAGTTAGAGTTGCAGGCGAGCCATCAATGGAAGCAACAGGCAGAATCGAATATATGGATGTTTCTCCAAAACAAATTGTATCTATTACTACAGCTTTGATTCCATTTTTGGAACATGATGATGCTAATCGTGCTTTGATGGGTTCAAACATGCAACGTCAGGCTGTGCCATGTATTAATCCTGATTCACCAATTGTAGGTACTGGTTGTGAAGAGAGAGCTGCTAAAGATTCAGGTGTAGTTATTGTTTGTAAAAAAGATGGAGAGATCATTGAAGTATCTGGAAAAAGAATAAAAGTATTGGAAGCTAATAAAAATATTAGAGAATATAAATTATTAAATTTCTTAAGATCAAATACTTCAACTTGTATTGATCAAAGACCAATCGTTTCAGTTGGTGAGAAAGTAAAAAAGGGTCAGATTATTGCTGATGGATCTTCAACTGATAAAGGCGAATTAGCTTTAGGAAAAAATGTTGTAGTTGCATTCATGGCATGGCAAGGTGGAAATTTTGAAGACGCGATGTTGATTTCTGATAGACTAGTTCGCGAAGATGTTTATAGCTCAATTCATATTGAGGATTTTTCGATTGATGTTCGTGATACAAAATTAGGTTCAGAATTAGTTACTCGCGATATTCCAAATGTTGGTGAAGAAAAACTAAAAGATTTGGATGAAGAAGGAATTGTTAGAGTCGGAGCTCAAGTTACTTCAGGTGATATTTTGGTAGGTAAAATTACACCAAAAGGTGAAACTGAATTAACAGCAGAAGAGCGATTATTAAGAGCGATCTTTGGTGAAAAAGCTAGAGATGTAAAAGACACTTCATTATATTTGCAACATGGCGAACATGGTAAGGTTGTTGATGTTAAAATATTTTCTAGAGAAAAAGGCGATAAATTGCCAACTGGCGTTATCAAGACGATTCAAGTTTCTGTCGCACAACTTCGAAAAATTCAAGTTGGCGATAAATTAGCTGGACGTCATGGTAATAAAGGTGTTATCTCAAAGATTGTTCCACAGGAAGATATGCCATATTTGCCAGATGGAAGAACAGTTGATATTATTTTGAATCCATTAGGCGTGCCTTCTCGTATGAATCAAGGTCAGATTTTGGAAGTTCACTTAGGCATGGCGGCAAAATTATTAGGCTATAAAGTTGCAACTCCAGTTTTGGATGGTGTAAAAGAAGAAACAATTAAATCTGAATTAAAAAGAGCAAACTGGCCAGAAAATGGCAAAGTTCAACTTTATGATGGTAGAACAGGTAATGCATTTACGGAAAAAACAACAGTTGGTGTGATGTATATCTTGAAACTTTATCACTTAGTTGAAGATAAGATCCATCAAAGATCAATCGGGCCGTACTCATTAGTTACTCAACAGCCATTAGGCGGTAAAGCACAATTTGGTGGACAAAGATTTGGTGAAATGGAAGTTTGGGCAATTGAGGCTTATGGCGCTTCTCATGTGTTACAGGAATTGTTAACAATAAAATCAGATGATGTTATTGGACGTTCAAAAACTTATGAAGCGATTATTAAGGGTGAACCAATCAGACAGCCAAATGTTCCAGAATCATTCAGCGTTTTAGTTAAAGAATTAAAAAGCTTAGCTTTGAATGTTGAAATTTTGGATAAAAATGGAAATATTCTTGAAACTGAAGAAAAAAAGTACGAACGTAAATAGACGGATATTCGGAAATTACGGATATTCGGATATTAGATATTGACGAGTTATGTGAAATTAATTGATTATTCGCTTTGTGATATTACATAATAAAAGTATATGCGGTTATGATTAGCGAAATAATTTTAAATTAATCTAGTTAAACTGTAAAAATATATGTTAGTAGTTAAGACAAGGTTAAAAGAAATAAATGGGAAAGGGATTGGTTTGATTGCTGATCAAGAAATTAAAAAAGGTCAATCTGTTTGGGTTTTTAATTCTGTCATTGATATAAAAGTAAACAAAAAAGATATACCGAAAAATGCAGAAGAATTTTTTGACACATACGCTGTTGATAATGGTGAAGATTATGTTTATTTGGATACTGATAATGCAAGGTTTATAAATCATTCAGAAAATCCAAATACAAAAAGTCTAGGACAATTTAAAGATACTATTGCTGTTAGAAATATTTATTTTGGCGAAGAAATAACAATTGATTATAATGAAAATGATGTAAATGGGACTGATTTTTAGCAATTGACAAAAATTAATTTAAAAAGGTTAATTAACTAAATATTATGGCAAATATTACAACTGATTTTAATGCGATAAGATTGAAACTGGCTTCTCCAGACGAAATTTTAGATTGGTCTTATGGAGAAGTAAAAAAACCAGAGACAATCAATTATCGTACCCAACGTCCGGAAAAAGATGGACTTTTTTCGGAAAGAATTTTTGGTCCAACAAAAGATTGGGAATGTTATTGCGGAAAATATAAAAGAATTAGATACAAAGGAATAATCTGCGACAAATGCGGTGTTGAAGTTACGAGATCAATTGTCAGACGTGAAAGAATGGGACATATTGAATTAGCAGCTCCTGTTTCTCATATCTGGTTTTTACGTGGTGTTCCATCAAAAGTTGGATTGATTTTAGATTTGTCAGCAAAAAGTTTGGAAAAAGTTGTATATTTTGCCAGCTATTTAATAACTTCAGTTGATGAAAAAGCAAAGACAGAAACTTTGAATGAATTAGAAGACGAATTTAAATCTAAGAAAAGAGGAATTGATGATAAGTACAAAAATTTAGCTTCCGAATTAAAACAACTAAGAGTTAAACAAAAAGCTGAAAAAGGAAATTCAGCAGATGCTGAAAAAAGATTAAAAGTTTTGTATTCCGATAAAGAAAAAGAACAACAAAAGTTGAATAAAGTTTTTAATTTTGAAAAAGAAGAAGTTAAAGACATTAAAAAATTAAGTGTTATTTCTGAATTAAAATACAGAAATTTGTCCATGAAATATGGACATGTTTTTAAAGCATCGATTGGCGCTGAAGCCGTT
The DNA here is from genome assembly GCA_041662665.1 of Patescibacteria group bacterium. Classification (NCBI taxonomy): domain Bacteria; species Patescibacteria group bacterium. The sequence continues at coordinate 189,241 of JBAZSC010000002.1, read as the reverse complement.
AGAAAAGTATTAGCAGAAATTAATTTGGAAAAAATGGCAGTTGATTTAGAAAAAGAAGTAATCAACGCACCAGCCCAAATTAAAAAGAAAATTAAAAGAAGATTAAAATTAGTTAAAAATTTAATTAAAGTTGGAATCAGACCAGAATATACAATTTTAACTGTTCTTCCTGTTATTCCTCCTGATCTACGTCCAATGGTTCAATTGGATGGTGGCAGATATGCAGCTTCTGATTTGAATGATTTGTATAGAAGAGTTATAAATCGCAATAATCGTTTAAAAAGATTGATTGAATTAAATGCGCCAGAAGTTATTTGTAGAAATGAAAAAAGAATGTTGCAAGAAGCTGTTGATGCATTATTGGATAATTCAGCAAGATCTGGAAAAGTAACTGCTGCTTCAACTGGACAGAAAAGATTATTAAAATCTTTGGCTGATATGTTGAAAGGCAAGCAAGGACGTTTCAGACAAAATTTGTTAGGTAAGCGCGTTGATTATTCTGGTCGTTCAGTAATTGTTATTGGACCTCACTTAAAATTAGGCGAGTGTGGTATTCCAAAAACAATGGCTTTGGAATTATTTAAACCATTTGTTATTAATAGTTTGATTAAGAATGAATATGCTCATAATGTTAGATCAGCAGGAAAATTAATTGAAGAAGGCAGATCAGAAGTTTGGGATGCATTGGAAGAAATTATTGCTGATAAATATGTGTTGTTAAATCGTGCTCCGACTTTGCATAGACTAGGTATTCAAGCTTTCAAGCCAATTTTGATTGAAGGCAAAGCATTGCAGATTCATCCAATGGTATGTTCTGCTTTTAATGCTGATTTTGATGGTGATCAGATGGCTGTCCATGTACCGTTAACAGTTTTAGCGCAAAAAGAAGCAAAAGAAATTATGGCTTCAACAAAAAATTTATTAAAGCCTGCGACTGGTGTTCCAATTACTACTCCTTCTCAAGATATTGTTTTGGGTTGTTATTATATTTCTAATATGCGAGTTGGAATGAAGGGAGAAGGTAAAATCTTTTCAGATGCTGAAGAAGCAATCTTAGCTTATGAAAATGATTTAGTTGATATTAGAGCAAAAATCAAAGTTAGAATAAATGAAGAAATAGTAGAAACTTGCGTTGGTAGAATTATCTTTAATCGAGTTTTGCCAGCAGATTTTGGTTTTAGAAATAATGTTTTTGATAAAAAAGTATTAAGAGAATTAATTGGCGAATGTTTGCATAAGCATGGCGGTGATGAAACTGTATTATTAGTTGATGCAATTAAAGAAATTGGTTTTGAATATTTGACTAAGGCTGGACTTTCTTGGGGTATGGATGATTTGAAATTGCCAAAAGAAAAAGCAGGAATGATGACCGATGCAACAAAGAAAATTGAAGAAATCAGACAACAATACAAAGCTGGTCTTCTAACTGATCATGAACGTTATGTCAAAGTTATTGAAACTTGGGCAAATGTAAAAGAGAAGATTACAGAAGTAACTAGAAATACAGTTGAAGAATTTGGTCCAGTTTATGCAATGGTTGAATCAGGTGCGAGAGGTTCATGGCCACAAATTGTTCAGATGATGGGTATGAGAGGCTTGATGGCTGCTCCATCTGGAAAGACTATTGAGTTGCCAGTTAAGAATAGTTTTAAAGAAGGCTTAGGCGTATTGGAATATTTCATTTCTACTCACGGTGCTCGTAAAGGTTTGACTGATACAGCTTTGAGAACTGCTAATGCTGGTTATTTAACAAGAAGATTGATTGATGTTTCTCAAGATATCATTGTCCAAGCTCCCGAATGCAGTGATACAAAAGGTCTTGAAATAACCAAAAAAGATAGTACAGAAATGAATACAACTATTGGTGATAGAATTTTAGGTAGAACTTTGGCTCAAGACATTAAAGATAAAACTGGTAAGGTTGTTATTAAAAAAGGAGAAATTGTTACAAAAATTTATGGAAAATTGATTGATAGTTTGGATTTGGATGGTGTTAGAATTTTCTCAGTAACAACTTGTAAAATGGAAAGAGGAATTTGTCAAAAATGTTATGGTTGGGATTTAGGTAGAAATGAAAAAGTAGCAATTGGACAAGCAGTTGGTATTATTGCTGCTCAATCAATTGGTGAGCCAGGAACACAGTTGACAATGAGAACTTTTCATACTGGTGGTGTAGCTTCCGAAGGCGATATTACTCAAGGTTTGCCTAGAGTTGAAGAATTATTTGAAGCTCGAGGAATTAAAAAACCAGCGATTTTTGCAGAATTAGATGGTATTGCTTCAATTGAAGAAGAAAAAGACAGAAAAATTTTGAGAATCGTTGCTTCAAATGTCAGCAAAGATTTATATCAATTTGGAACAAATGACAAACTTGTTGTTAAAGATGCAACAGATGTTAATAAAGGCGATGTTTTGATCAAAACAGAAAAAGGCAAAGAAATTAAAGCAAAAGCTTCTGGTTTTGTGAAAATTGATGGACAGAATTTAATTATTGTCAAAGAAGGCGATGTTGAAAAAGAATATATTTTGCCTAGCAATGCTGTCTTGTGGGTAAAGAATAAGGATTTGGTAAGCAAGGGCCAACAATTATCAGAAGGCGCATTAGATTTGCAAAATCTATTCAAGTCTTGTGGAAGAGAAGCAATTCAAAAATATATTTTGAAAGAAGTACAATATATTTATTCAAGCCAAGGTCAGGATGTAGATGATAAACATGTTGAATTGATTATCAGACAAATGTTGAATTGGGTAAGAGTTAGAAAAACTGGCAAGAGTGATTTGATTGCTGGCGATGTAATGAATAGAGTAAAATTCTTGGCTGTTCGCGATAAATTAAGAAAAGAAGGAAAAGAATTACCAGAGGCTGATGAATTATTATTAGGTATTACAAAATCTTCATTATCAACTGATAGTTTCCTATCTGCTGCTTCTTTCCAAGAAACTGCAAGAGTATTGATTGATGCTTCAATCACTGGCAAGGTTGATGAATTGAAAGGTTTGAAAGAAAATGTAATTCTTGGCAAGTTAATTCCAGCTGGTACTGGATACGTGAAGAAGGTCTAAATATTCGGATATCAAGAAATTAGGAAATTACGGATATTAGGGGCACAAGATTTTGTGCCTCTATTTTTTTGTGGATAACTTCTTCTTCTTCTTTGATTGTGGTATAATATTATTAACTAAATTTATTATATAAAAATAAAATCAAAAAATTATGAGAAAGTTTTTATTAACAAGTTTGTTTTGCGTGGGGTTATTGTTTGGATTAGGCGGAATTGCTAGTGCTGAATGGGGAGATATTACTGGGACATTGAGTATATCTACAGTTTATTCTTTGGTTTATGCTTCAGATGGTTCGATTTATGCCGGTGGGAATTATGATGATGGTAGCCATTTTTATGGTAGAGTTTCTAAATATTCAAATGGTTCTTGGTCAGATATTACTGGAACATTAAATATGTCTAATGTAGCTTCTCTACTTCAAGCCTCAGACGGTTCGATTTATGTTGGCGGATATGTTTTAGCTAGCGATTATCTTGCTAAAGTCTATAAATATTCGAATGGTTCTTGGACTGATGTTTCTGGATTATCGGATATGTCTTTTGTTACTACTTTACTTCAAGCCTCAGATGGTTCGATTTATGCTGGTGGATATGTCTATAATGGTTTTAATTATGATGATAGAATTTTTAAATATTCAAATGGTTCTTGGATCAGTATCTCTGAAATTTCAAATATGTCTGTTGTAACTTCTTTGATTCAAGCTTCAGATAGTTCAATTTATGCTGGAGGACATTATTATGATGGTAGTGATGATTATGGTAAAGTTTTTAAATATTCAAATGGTTCTTGGTCAGATGTTACTGGAACATTAAATATGTCTAACGTTCGATCTTTGTTTCAGGCGATAGATGGTTCAATTTATGCTGGTGGCTATTCAGGTGGTTTTTATTCTACTAATTATGCTAAAGTCTATAGATATTCAAATAATTCTTGGACAGATATCACTGGTACGCTGGATATGACCCATGTTTATTCTCTATCTCAGGCTTTAGATGGTTCGATTTATGCAGGTGGTAATGGTGTTTATGCTAAAGTTTCTAAATATTCGAATGGTTCTTGGTCAGATTTTACTGGAATAATGGCTGGGTCTGATGTTTATTCTTTGATTCAAGTCTCAGATGGTTCAATTTATGCTGGAGGTGATAGTAATTCTGATGAAAGTTATGTCGGAAAGGTCTGGAAATACACTTTAAGCGCTGAAGAGCAAAAAGAATACGATAGGCTTTTAGAGGAGAACAATTTGATTAATGGTGACAAAGTTACGTTGATGCCAGCTCTAAATCAACAAACAATTTCAGGCCAAAATCTAGTTATCAATTTCACCAAGCTTCCAACAAAATTAACAAAGAACAGCGCTTATTGGATGCAATGGAATAAATTAAGCAAATATCCAAATAAGACATTCTTAAGCAATTGGAAATTAAAGACTAATCTATATAAATACAAAGCAAAAAAGTTATCACAGAAATATAAAATTAAAGTAACATTCAAATATACTAAGAAAGCATTAAAGAAATTTTTAAAGAAAAATAAATCAGCAACAGCATCAAATCTTTATTTGAAATACAAGAAAAAAGGTGGTTCTTGGCAGAATATATCTACAGTATTTACTGATGCTAAAGTAATAAAGAAAAACAGAAAATTCATTGTAAAGTATTTCACTAAATATCCAACGAAGACGCAGTATTTTGCAATTGGGGTGAAATGATTTCTCTAATGCGAGCTCGAATACGATTCTCGAATGCTATCTCTAATCTAGGGGCACAAGATTTTGTGCCTCTATTTTTTATTGTAAGTATCAAATTAATATGATATTGTTGATTGAAAATGTTCTTTGAAAACAAGTCCATCTTCGTTTACGCTTCCACCTGCGCTAAAGCTTCGGTGGACAAAGTTGATGGGACAAAGGAGGGAGAAGAGAAATGCCAAGGCTATTGAAAGAAATTTCAATTGAGATCACAAATCAATGTGCTTTAAGTTGCCTTCATTGTTCTTCAAATGCTGGTTTGCCTTTTGAAAGAGAATTATCGCAGGCAGAAATAATGGATATTTTGAGACAAGCAAAATGGCTTGGGGCAAGTATTTTTACGATTAGCGGAGGCGAGCTTTTGATGCGAAAAGATTGTATTGATTTAATGCTTTATGCATGGCGATTTGGTTTTTCTGTAAGATTGCAGACGAGCGCTATTTATAAAAATGAAAAAGGAAAAATGTTTTCTTTGAAAGAAGCTTTCTTTGATTTTTGGAGACGTTATTCTCATAAAGATGACAGAATAGTTTTTAGTTTGCATGGGATGAAAGAAACGCATGAAAAAGTGACAGGACTAGAAGGATCATTTGATTTGTTGATGGCAAGTATTGCCTTAGCTGTTGCAAGAGGATTAAAAGTTGAAGTGCATACTACTGTAATGGCAGTGAATTATCTTGAATTGGGTTTGATGTATGATTTGTTGAGAGATCTGGGAGTAAAGAACTGGCACTTATTGAGATTGGTTGTTCAAGGCAGTTGCGCAAATCATCCAGAATTAGTTTTGAATCAAGAACAATTTAGAGTCGCGCAAAGATTTTTCTCTTATTTGATACCTCAACGTTTTGATTTGATATTAGGACATAACATTGATAGACGATATAGTTATGATGAAAGTTTTCCAATTAGAAGTTGTAATATTGGTCAAGAAAAGATTTTGATTAGAGCAAATGGCGATGTGACATATTGTTCGGCAATGAAATATCCGGCATTTGGTAATATTTTGGAAAATAATTTGGAATATTTTTGGCTAAAACATCCAATGGTTGATATATTTAGAAGATTCCAAAGTTATGGTTATAAAAGATTAAAAGGTAAATGTAGAAAATGCGTTTTGTTGGATTCATGTAAAGGAGGATGTTTAGCACAAAGATTTTCTGCTTATAATGGCAATATGTTGCAAGGTCCTGATCCTTTATGTTTTTATGGAGGTTAATCGTAGTTTATCTACGATTTTTTATTGTTGTAAATGTTTAATTATAGTATAATAATGGTAACCCTATTTTTTAGGATTTTTGAAATTAAATAAAAATAAACAAAATAAAATGGCACAAAGAGGACGTCCGCCAAAAGCGAAAAATATAATTCCAGCTTCAATTTTGAAGCAACAAAAAAGAAAACCAGGCAGACCGCCAAAAATACATGGGCGAAAAAGAAAAGGCTCAATGGGTTTTTTGTTTAATATTGGCATGCAGCCCGAAGTCGTTCGAGGCATTATGCTGGTTGTCTTTTTTATTGTTGGAATTTTAAGTTTATTGGCATTAGTTGGAATGGCTGGAAAAATGGGACATTTTTTAAGTATTGGCTTAAGGCAGGCAATGGGCAGGCCAGCATATATTTTTCCATTTTTATTAATTGGTTTAGCTATTGCAATTTTTAGATCAGAAAGGTTGGAAGAGCCGAATTTCAGCAAATATAATTTGATTGGATCAATAATGTTGTTAGTTGGTTTATGCGGAGTTTTTCATGTGAAATATAATGGAGAAGCAGCGTTAGGCGTAATAAAAGATGGAGTTGGCGGAGGATATTTGGGTTATGTTTTTTCTTATCCATTGCAGCTTTTTATGGGATTTTGGGCTTCAGGAGTGATTTTGCTGGCGATTTTTACAATTGGAACAATAATGACTTTTAATATTTCTTTGAAAGATGTTATCGAAAGTTTCAAGCAATTGAGATTATTTATTTTGAAATTATTACATAAGCAGCCAATAGAAGGAGAATTAACAATCAAAGGAATGAACGAAAGAGTTGTTGTACCTGTTGAAGGCGAAGGCAATTCAGAATTGCGAGTGAAAAATATGGAAGATGGAAAAGCAAAAAAGAGTATAATACGTTCAAAGAAATGGAGCGATTGGAAACCTTATCCTCTTGATCTATTGAATAATCAAAGCACTACGCCAATGGCTGGTGATGTCAAGAATAATGCGAGAGTAATTCAGCAGACTTTGAAAAGTTTCAATATTAATGTAAAAATGCATGAAGTTAATGTCGGTCCAACAGTTACACAATATACTTTTAAGCCTGACGAAGGAGTAAAATTAAGTCAAATTGTTACTTTGAATAATGATTTAGCATTGGCTCTTGCAGCACATCCAATAAGACTTGAAGCGCCAATTCCTGGTAAATCATTGGTTGGCGTAGAAGTGCCAAATCAGAAAGTAGCGATTGTTCGTTTGAGAGAAGTTTTAGAAAGCAAAGAATTTGTTGGTTCAAAATCTTCTTTAACAATGGTTTTGGGTAGGAATGTGGCAGGAAGTCCAACAGTTTGCGAGCTTGATAAAATGCCTCATCTTTTGATTTCTGGTGCAACTGGTTCTGGAAAGTCAATCTGTTTGAATACGATTATTATGAGTTTGTTATACCAAAATTCTCCTGATGATTTGAGATTGATTTTAGTTGATCCAAAAAAAGTAGAAATGACGAGTTATGCAGATATTCCGCATTTATTAACTCCAGTAATTACTGAAGTTGATAAAACTGTTAATGCATTGCGTTGGACAGTATCGGAAATGGAGAAACGTTTTACTTTGTTTGCAGAATGCAAAAAAAGAGATATTCATTCATATAATGCTTCGGCTGGAAAAGATCGATTGCCATTTATCGTAGTTGTAATTGATGAGTTGGCTGATTTGATGGCTGTTGCATCTAAAGAGGTTGAAGCAGCAATTGTCAGATTATCGCAAATGGCTCGTGCAACTGGCATCCATTTGATTTTGGCAACACAAAGACCGTCAGTTAATGTTATTACTGGTTTAATTAAAGCTAATATTACAGCGAGAATTGCTTTTGCAGTAGCATCACAAATTGATTCAAGGACGATTATTGATGTTGGTGGAGCGGAAAGATTATTAGGCAATGGTGATATGCTTTTTATCTCTCCAGATCTTGGTAAGCCAAGAAGAGTTCAAGGGTCATTTGTAACTGAAAAAGATATCCATTCTGTAACTAAATATTTGAAAGATAAAGGACAGCCAGAATATGATGAATCAATAGTTCAAAAGCAACAAAAAATGATGGCTAATGGAGGAATATCAGTTGAGGGTGAAGTTGATGACGAATTATATGAAGAAGCAAAAGAAACTGTTATAATGTCAGGAAAGGCTTCAGCGTCATTATTGCAAAGAAGATTGAGAGTTGGTTATGCGAGAGCTGCTCGACTTTTAGATATTTTGGAAGAAAGAGGAATTGTTGGACAAGCTGATGGTGCAAAGCCAAGAGAAATTTTAGTTGCGCCAGGTGATACGATGGGACTTCCAAGCAAAGAAGAATTAGCAAATAAACAGTTTAATAACAATCAGTTATGAAATTAATGAAAAAATTATTTTTTTACTCACTGCAGTATTTCGCCCGCACCTTTTGAGGTTTTGATATGATGAGTGTGACTATTTATTAATTTATTAGCTTAATTTTTAAATTTTGTTGGGTCATATTTCCAAAAGGTGCTGATTAACTTTTTTAATCAAAAAAGTTAATAGCTTTGTTCGTAAAAAAATATTTTTTTCATTTTTATTTTTTTGGTTTAGGAAAGTAATAATAATCTGTTATGAAATTAGGTGAAGGTTTTACTACTCATCGTCTGAAAAGTGCCGAAACTTTGGGCGAGAGATTGCAGAATGCAAGAGAAGAGGCTAATTTGACGTTAAAAGAAATTTCACAAAGTATTAGAGTTCGAGAAACATATATTAGATATTTGGAAGAAGGAAGATACAGTGAATTGCCGGCTGATGTTTATGTCAGAGGTTTTTTGAGAAGCTACTGTAATTATGTTGGAATTGATTTTCAAGCGGCATTAAATATTTATAAAAATGAGCGAGGAATACAGGAAAATATTAAGAAATCAAAAGAGCCCGCTCCATTGTCATCATATAAGTCTAATTCATTTGTAATTACGCCAAGATTGATAAAGATTTGTTTAGTCTGTTTGGCTGTTTTTGTAATGTTTTTGTATATATGGTTTCAATTAAGCGGATTGTCAAAACCGCCAGTATTAACAATTTTGGATCCATCTGAAGATAAAACAGTAAATGATGATGTGATTGTTTTGGTTGGCGAAACAGATTTGGAAGCAGAAGTAAAAATAAATGATCAGCCGATTCAAGTTGATGGAAGCGGAAAATTTAAAGAGACTGTTGCTTTGCAAGATGGATTGAATATTCTAAAAATCGTTGCTAATAATAAATTCGGTAAGAGTACGGAAGTAAAGAGAAATATTATGGTTGAATTGACTGGTGATTTGGAGAGACAAAAAGAAAATGAAAAATTAGCTTTGAGAGGAGAATATAAAAAAGAAGAACCTGTAAAAGATCCTAATTCAAAAGATAAAAATAAAACACCGACAACTCCTGTAAAACAAGAATCAGAATTAGTAATTACAGTTGTAGACAAGGCAGCTTGGATACAAATAAAGGCTGATGATAGATTAATTTATTCTGGAATGATGTTGCCTGATGCTTCGCAAACTTTTAAAGCAAAAGAAAAGTTTTTTGTGTCATCAGGAAAAGCAGATAAAACAAAAGCTGTTTTGAATGGAAAAGATTTGGGATTTTTGGGAAAAGAAGGTGAAGTTGTACGTGATAAAGAAATCAAATAGTTATAAAGTTCTTAAAGTTTTTAAAGTTCGTAAAGTAAAAAACGAGTTAGATAAGTTAGACTAGTTAAAAAATGTTAAATTGTTGAATTGTTAAATTGTTGGCGATGTTCGTTTGTTTTAACAATTTAGCGATTTAACAATTGAGCAATTTAGTAATTAAACAATTTAATTTTATGGCGAAAGATGCAAAAAAAAGTAGTGCGATGGAGGGAAAGGCAAAGGCTGTGGAATCAGCGATTGATCAGATTAAGGATCGTTTTGGTGAAGGAGCGATAATGAAGTTAGGAGAAGTAAAGACAATGCAAATTGATGCAATTACTACTGGATCAATTTCTTTGGATATTGCTTTGGGAATTGGCGGAGTGCCAAGAGGAAGAATTATTGAGATCTTTGGTATGGAAAGTTCTGGCAAGACGACTTTGGCACAACATATCATTGCTAATATTCAGAAAAAAGGCGGATTAGCGGCATTTGTTGACGCTGAACATGCTTTGGATCCTGATTATGCAAAAAAAATTGGCATTAATATTAATGATATGCTAATTTCTCAGCCAGAAACAGGCGAGCAAGCTTTGGAAATTGTTGAAACTCTTGTTCGATCAAACGCAGTTGATGTAATTGTAATCGATTCTGTAGCAGCTTTGACTCCGCGCGCAGAAATTGAAGGCGATATGGGTGATTCTCATATGGGTTTGCATGCAAGATTAATGTCGCAAGCTCTTCGAAAATTAACAGCTGCAATTTCTAGTTCAAAAACAACAGTAATATTTTTGAATCAAATAAGAATGAAGATTGGTGTGATGTTTGGCAATCCAGAAGAAACAACTGGTGGAAAAGCATTGAAATTTTATTCTTCAGTGAGAATTGAATTAAGAAGAGCAGCTCAAATTAAAATGAATGATAAAATTATTGGAAATAGAGTGAAAGTAAAAATTGTTAAAAATAAAGTTGCTCCGCCATTTCAGACGACAGAATTTGATATTATGTATAATGAAGGAATCTCAAGAGTTGGTGATTTATTGGATACTGGAGTTGTTTACAAAGTTTTGGGCAAGTCTGGATCTTGGTATACTTTTGATAAAGCGCAATTGGGTCAAGGTAGAGAAGCTTCAAAACAATTTTTGCGAGATAATCCAAAAGTTGCAAATATGATTGAAAAGAAAATTTGGGACTTGATTAAAGCAGCGAAAGTTGACTAAGTTTCTAAAGTTCATAAAGTTTTTAAAGTCCATAAAGTACTGACGGAAATTAAGATATTCGGATATTCGGAAATTACGGATATTAAAAAACCGAGTGTTGAGGCTCGGTTTTGTTTTGATTATTTTATAATATTAAACTCTTTCCAAATATTCACCAGTTCTAGAATCAATTCTGATCAAATCTCCTTCTTTGACGAATAATGGAACTTGAATTTTTTTGCCAGTCTCTATTGTTGCTTCTTTCATGGCGTTTGTTGCAGAATTTCCTTTTACGCCTGGAGCAGTTTCAATAATTTTGAATTCCATTTTAATAGGTAATTCAATGTTAATTGGATCATTGTTATAATAAACAATTTTTACTGTGCCATTTTCTAATAAAAAATCAGTTTTGTTGCCTAGAATATTTTTGGCTAAAGAGAATTGTTCATAAGTCTCGCTGTCCATGAAATTATAATTGCCATTGTCTTCATACATATATTGAGCGTCTTTTTTGGTAACGTCAGATTCATTCAAGCGATCGCTTTGTTGGAAAGAATGTTCAATGATTTTTCCAGAAATTAAGTTTTTTAATTTGGTAAACATTACTGGACGTCTTTGAGCATTTTTAACAAAGTCTTTGGATAAAACTTCGTAAGGTTGATCTTCGTAATCAATAATTGTTCCTGATTTTAGATCGTTCATGCTTAACATAAATTTTGAATTAAATATTTATAAGAATTTAGAATCTGGAATCTTGAATTTAGAATGAATTTAGAATAGAGAATAGAGAATTCTAAATTCTTTATTCCATATTCTATTTAAGATTCTAGATTCTAAATTCAAGATTCTTCTGTTTTACTGACCAATTCTGAAATAGGCGACATCGCCATCCTTGATAATATAGTCTTTGCCTTCAACTCTCATTTTGCCTTTTTCTTTGGCTTTTGATTCTCCGCCTGAAGATACATAATCGTCAAACGAAATAATTTCAGCTCGAATAAATTTATTATAAAAATCAGTATGGATTCTGCCAGCAGCTTGTTGTGCATTGCTACCATTTTTGATTGTCCAGGCATGAGTTTCGGTAATGCCAGAAGTGAAAAAAGTGATTAAACCTAAAAGATCATATGATGCTTTGATAAATTTATTCAAGCTTGTTTCTTTTAGATTATATTCTTGTAAATATTCTTTAACTTCTTCGGCTGATAACTGAACTAATTCTGATTCAATTTTAGCGGCAATTGGAATACAAGGTTGTTTTGGACAATTAATTTCTTTGCCAATTTCATTTTCATCAATATTTAAAACATACAGAATTGGTTTGGTTGTTAAAAGTTGAACATCTCTGATTGAATCTTTTTCATCTTTTTCTAAAGTGACTTTTCTTGCAAGCTCATTTTTTTCTAATGCTAATTTAATTTTTTCTAATGCTGATGCTCTGGCAATCATTTCTTTATCGCCTGATTTGGAATTTCTATTTGCTTGTTCAAATAATTTTGAAACAAGATCAAGATCAGCTAAAATCAATTCTAATTCAACTGTATCGGCATCTTCTTTGGGGTCGATTTTTCCATGAACATGAGTAACATTTTTGTCAGAAAAATTTCTTAGAACATGGACAATAGCGTCAACTTCTTTAATGTGAGTTAAAAATTTGTTGCCAAGACCTTCACCTTTATGAGCACCTCGAACAAGACCAGCAATATCAACAAATTCTACAACTGCAGGTACGATTTTTGCAGGATGATCAATTTTTACTAGTTGATCTATTCTTTCATCAGGTACGCTAACAATACCGACATTTGGGTCGATTGTACAAAAAGGATAATTTGAAGCGTCAACTTGTTTTTTGGTCAGAGCGTTGAAAAGTGTTGACTTGCCAACGTTTGGAAGACCAACGATACCGATTTTCATAAGCTACAAATTTAACACAGATTAATTACAGATTATGACAGATAACACAGATATTTAGATTCAAACTGAATTTTAGCTTATTTCCTTGTTTTTTGCAAGAGAAGAACTAATTTTAAAGATTATATTTTTGTTAATTAAAAACAATTTGATATAATAATATTGTCTAAATTTTTTTAAAGATTTTTTAGAGGTTCTGGCAAACTTTTTGTAAAAACAGGATGGAATGGTATGAGTAAAATAAGTAAAATTGATAAAATTAATAAAACTAGTGATGGATGTAAAATAAAAAAGTATGACAAAAAAATATTGGTCCGGCAAAGTAACAAAAGAAAGTAATGCTTTGGATTTAGAAGATGGTGTTTTTACATTTAATGATCCTAAAAAAATTGCTGAATCTTTAAAAAAATCGGCGGAAAAAAGCAATCGTAGAAAAGGAACTGAATTTCAGTCAGCGATGTCGATGTTGAATTTTTATATTAATCGAGCAGGAAGGAACTTATCTGGACAGCAGAAAAATGTTTTAAATAAGGCAAAAGATGAACTACGAAAAATTTTTAAGGAATAAAATTATCGCTAAAATAAAAAATACCGAATTTCCTTGCATTATTCAGATTTTTGTGATAAGATAAGAAATACAAATTTTAGCATCCGCCGTAGTCCAGCAGGACGAAGGAGGATTTAATTTACTACATTATGAAGTACGAATTATCAATGTTCTTGTCTCCTAAAATGACTGATGAACAAGCAGAAAAAAAGGCTCAAGAATTAGAAAAGATTTTAGCAAAGTTTGATGCAAAAATTTTGGAATCAAATTTTTTGGGAATGAAAGATTTGGCTTATGAAATTAAACATTTTAGCCAAGGATATTATTTTATTGCAAAGATTGAAGCTGATCCATCTAAAATTAAAAAGATTAGATATCAAGTTGCTGATGAAATGGATGTCGTCAGAATATTAGTAACAAAGCAAGAAAAAGACGTTAAATTAGAAGCTACTGCCTCCGCTGAAGCTTCGGCAGTCAAGGAACATAAGGAAAAAGTTGAAGGTGAAGGTGAAACAAAAGAAGAAGTGAAAGAAGAAAAAACTGAAAAAGTTGAAAAGAAATCCGCCTTCGCTAAAGCTTCCACCTCCACTAAAGTTTCAGTGGACAAACCGGCGGACAAGGAAGAAAAGATTGAAGGTGAAGAAAAAGAAAAGGAAGAAAAACCTGTTGACGTTAAAGAGGAAGAATCCGCCTTCGCTAAAGCTTCGGCGGACAAGGAAGAAAAACCAGCTTTGAAAAAGAAAGAATCAAAAGAAATTGATTTGGATAAAAAATTAGATAAAATTTTAGAAGAAGACATAATTGACTAATAACCGCAGACCTACGCAGAAGCTGACGCGGAATATGCGGAAGCTGACGCGAAAAACGCAGAAGTCAATAAAAATTTTTGATGAAATTAAAAATAGGTAAAAAAAATTTTTTAAACAAAAATTTTATATAAATAAATACGAGTTCGCCCTTGCCCATAGCTTACAAATAGCTTAAGCATTTGGGAAACTCCGTTTGATTCCCGAAATTTTCGGGATTTTGGCGGATAAGGGGTAGAGCTCTAGAAAACTATGGATTTGAACAAAGCAATGATTATCGGAAGATTGACTCGTGATCCAGAAACAAGAACTATTCCTTCGGGATCTAATGTTTGCAGTTTCAGTGTAGCAACTAATTTGATGTGGAAAGATGCATCAGGTCAAAGACAAGAAAAAGTTGAATATCACAATATTGTTACTTGGAGAAAATTAGCTGATATTTGTAGCCAATATTTATCAAAAGGCAAAAAGGTTTATCTTGAAGGCAGAATTCAAACTCGCGATTGGGTAGGACAAGATGGTGTTAAAAGATATAGAACAGAAATAGTTGCAGAAAATATGATTATGCTAGATTCAAGAGGTGCAAGTCAGCCAGTTAATTCAGGAAATTTTGCAAATCAAAATCCTGTTCAAACTCAAGCACAAACTCAGTCTTTTGCAAGACCAGTTAATCAATCAGAAAGCTTTGGAGCAGTTTCAAAACCTGTATCTGAAAATCTACCATCAATATCATTAGAAGAGCCAGCTAATTCTGTTGCGCAAGCACAGCCTTCTGAAAATGTAATGCCACAAGCAATGCCAAGTCCAGTTGCAACAGAAGTTAATAAAGATGAAGAAATTAAAGTTGAAGATATTCCATTTTAAATTATTTAATTCATAATATTTTATGGCGGAGACTATTTTTAGAAAACCGTGTATGCTATGCGCGGAAAAAATTGAAACAATCAATTATCGAGACATTAATTTTTTAAAAAGATTTTTGACTCCTTATTCTAAGATTGCTTCAACAAGAAGAACTGGAAATTGCGCAAGACACCAAAGAATGGTTGCTAAGGCAATTAAAAGAGCAAGGGTATTGGGATTGCTTACTTTTGTAAGATAACAATATAATGTCGAAGGAAACTTCGGCATTTTTTATTATAAAAAGTAATAAAAATAAATATGAAAATAAATGAAATAAATGCTAAACTCCTTAGTTTAAAGAAAAAAGGTTTGGTGGATTCGGCTGTTAAAAATATAAAAATTTGGTTGAATAGTGATGAATGTGAAAAATTTTGGGATGAAATTATTGAGATGATTAATAATGAAAAAGTTGATGATTTGAATAACGCTTTTTTTCAGGTTATTCCTTTTGGAACTGGAGGAAGAAGGGGAATGATGGGAGTTGGATCAAATAGAATTAATGTTCGAACAATTTCTGAATCTGCACAAGGTTTTGCTGATTATCTAATTAAATTTTTTGGGAATAAAGCGTTAAAAAAAGGAATTGTAGTGACTTATGATGTTCGTCATAATTCTGAATTGTTTGCAAAGACAGCAGCTTCAGTTTTTGCTGGAAATAATTTTAAAGTATATTTTTATGAGGGTGTTAGATCAACTCCGCAGATATCTTTTACAATTAGGAAAATGAAAGCAGTCGGTGGAGCAATGATTAGTGCAAGCCATAATCCTCCTTCTGATAATGGAATTAAAGTATATTTTGATAATGGCGGTCAAATTGTTCCTCCTCATGACAAAAATATTATTAATAAAGTCATGGCTGTTAAAAAAATAAAAACAATTGATTTTAATAAAGCAAAAGAATCTGGAAAGATTAAAATTTTAGGTAAAGATATTGATCAAGCTTTTGTTGATACTGTAAGTAAATTGTCATTAGGTAATTATCGAGACGTTCATATTTTATTTACGCCTTTGAATGGTTGTGCGAGTACTTCTTTTTTGCCAGTTTTGAAAAATGTTGGTTTCAAAAAAGTTGAAACTGTAAAAAGCCAAATGCCTTTTGATCCAGATTTTAAAAGTGTTGCAAAACAAATTCCAAATCCTGAAGTTCCAATTTCTTTAGATCTTGGGACAAAACAGGCTAAAAAAAATAAGGTTGATGTGTTGGTTGCTGCTGATCCTGATGCTGATAGAATTGGCGTTGTTAGTCCAGAAACAATAAAAAAAGAAAAATATATATTTTTGAATGGCAATCAAATTGGAGTTTTGCTTTTGGATTATATAACAAGAATGTTGAGTAAAAAAACAGATTTGAAAAAAACAATGATGATTAAAACTGTTGTAACTACTGACTTGCTGACAAAAATTGCCGAAGATAATGGTTGTAAAGTTATAACAGATTTGCCAGTTGGTTTTAAATATATTGGCAATGCAATTGATACAAGATTAAAAGGCAATAAATTTTTATTTGGGGCTGAAGAAAGCCATGGATATTTGTATGGAGATTATGCGAGAGATAAAGATGGTGCAATTGCAGCATTATTAATTTGTGAATATGCTGGTTTGTTAAAAAAAGAAGGGAAGACTTTGTATCAACAATTAGAAATTATAAAGAAAAAATATGGTTATTATCGCGAATTGTTGCAAGCTGTTTTTTACAAGGGTATGGATGGAATGGATAAAATGAAAAAAATAATGGATAAATTTAGAGCGAAATTGCCAACTAAAGTTTCTGGATTAGAAGTGTTTACTGTTTTAGATCAATTAGAAAAAAAATTTATTGATCCAAAAACTAATAAAGTTGTTGGAAAATATATTGGTTTTCCAGATAATGCATTAATATTTTATTTAAATAAAGAAAAGACAATCAGAGTAGTTGTTAGACCATCTGGAACTGAACCCAAAATAAAATTTTATGCAGCTTGTGGAATGGAAGTTGGCATTAATAAATCTGATGAAGAATATCAAGAGATAAAAGAGAAATGTGATAAGTTAGTGCATGAAATTTTGGAAGATTTTGTTTTGAGAGCAGAAAAAATTTCTATTGGTGGAGAGAGATTTGAAATATTAGGCTAGGCCACAGATTTTATACAGATACTTTACAGATAAAGCACAGAGACACAGATAAATAAAAAAACGAGGCTGAAATGGTCTCGTTTTTGTTTCTTTAAAATCAATTATTCTTTTGCTTGAAAGCTTTTTGCTGGGCATTTTTCTGAGTCCATGTTTGCATCAACTTCGTGTCCATAGCATTCACCTTTGTTTGGATCAGTTGGATTTGGAGCGAAATTTTTGCAATCTTTGCATGTTGGCATATTTTTTTATTTTAATTATTAAACTTTAAAATAGTTTAAATTAAACCCATTTTTTTCTTAACAATAAGCATTGTTTTTGTAGCTTCGGTTTGAGCTTTTTTGGTGCTATTATCTAAGATTTCTAAAAGCTTAGTTTCGTCTTTTAATAATTCTTGTTTTTTATCTTGAATCGGTTGCAATAATTTTATTATATTTTCTGCCAAATCTTTTTTAAATTGGGCATAGCTAGTTGAATCTTTATATTTATCTTGAATTTGTTGCAAAGTCCAGCCAGTTGCTAAATGATAGATTGATAATAGATTTGAAATAGCTGGCTTTTTTTCTGGATCAAAAAATATTTTATTATCAGAATCAGTAACTGCTGACATTATTTTTTTCTCAATATGTTCTTTGGAATCAGATAAAGAAATATATGATTTTGGATTATGGGATTTGGACATTTTTTTGGTTGGCTCAAGAAGCGACATAATTTTAGCGCCAACTTCTGGAATGAAATGTTCTGGAATTGTAAGAGTCTTTCCAAATTTAGTATTGAATTTATTGGCAATAGTTCTTGCTAATTCAATATGCTGTTTTTGATCCTGGCCCACTGGAACGATGTTTGTATTATAAAGCAATATATCGGCGGCTTGTAAAACTGGATAATCTAGAAGGCCAATATTAACGTTTTTGATATGTTGGGCGCGCTTATCTTTGTATTGAGTCATTCTTTCAAGCTCGGAAATAGGAGTAATAGTGTTTAAAAGCCAGGCTAATTCAGCATGTTCTTTGACTTTTGATTGAACAAAAATAATTGATTTTTCTGGATCAATTCCGCACGCAAGATAAGTTGCTATAGTGTCTAGAATTTTGTCTTGAAATTGTTTTGGATCATAATCGATAGTAATGGCATGTAAATCAACAACGCAGAAATAGCAAAGACTTTCTTGTTTTTGTAATTCTAACCAGTTTTTAATTGCACCGAAATAATTGCCAATGTGTAATTCTCCACTTGGTTGAATACCTGAGAAAATAACTTTAGACATATTTTTATTGTTAGATATTAGTTTACCACAGATCTTACACAGATACGAGACAGATGTTCACAGAGACACAGATACTTTACTACTGATTTATTGAGACGCATATAATTTTTTAGGAAGGCTTAGGAAATTTTTGAGATTATTGGTACAGATAATTCTTTTGAAATATAATTTATTTTGAAAACCAAAATTTACTAAATAACCAATTTCATAAGGCGTTGTATTCAGATATTCTTGTAATTGAGTTTCATCTTTTTTAAAATTAAAAGGTTTGGCTTTGATTTCTAAGATTATTAATTTTTCGATGAGAAAATCAGGTTCATATAGGCCAATTTTTTTGCCTGTTTGTTTAGATAAAACTGGAATTTTGGGTTTGGATAAAAAATTGATTTTTTGAAGAGTAAATTGCTCTATTAGTAATGAATGATAAATTCTTTCATTATGATTTGAACCATATTCATTTTGAATTTTCATACAAATACCAATAATTTTCCAACTTAACTCTTTGTGTAAAAACATAATTTTATTTTTGTTTAATTTGTTTTAGTATCTGTGTTAAATCTGTTCAGTATCTGTGCAAATCTGTGGTTTAAACTTCGATGATGACTGGAAGAATCATTGGTCTTCTTTGAGTTCTGGTAAATAAGAATTGACCAATTTGATCGCGGACTTTATTTCTGATATAAGTATCATTTGATGAAGTCTTTGGATCATGATCAATTAAGATTTTTTTGATTCTTTCTTTGGTCTGGCCAATTAATCTTTTTGATTCTTTCATAAAGACAAAGCCACGAGAGATGATATCTGGATCGCTGACTAATTTTCCAGTATTTCCATCCATAGTTAAGATTATCACGAACATGCCATCTTCTGCCATAGCTTGACGATCTCTTAAAACAACATTTGAAACATCGCCGACGCCAAGTCCATCAACCATAACATGTCCTGCTGGAACTTTTCGTTTTGTTAATTCGCCGACAACTGTTTCGCCTTGTTTTTGATATTCCATGATTTGGCCATTGTCGCAAACAAAGATATTTGGATCTTTGACGATATTTGTGTTTCTTGCAATATCGCCATGTAATTTTAATAAGAAATGATTTCCATGAACTGGAATAAAATATTTTGGTTTGGTTAAGGTAATCATTTCTGTTAGATCATCAATAAAACCATGACCGCTGGAATGGACATCCATCATTTTGTAATGAAAAATATCAGCACCTAATCTAGTCAAATTATCTTTTAATCTTTGAACACTTCTTTCATTTCCTGGAATTACTGATGATGAAAAAATAACAGAATCTCCTTTTTCGATTTCTATTTCTTTGTGATCTTGATTGGCAATACGCATTAGAACAGCTGCTTCTTCACCTTGAGCACCAGTGCATAAAATAATTATTTTATCTTTTGGTAATTTCAAAGCTTGTTTTGTACTGACGAGAATTTTCTTGCCAGTTTTTAAATAGCCTAGCTTTTTGCAGATTTCAACATTTGTTTTCATAGAAAAACCTTCGATTGCAACTTTTTTGCCTAATTTTTCAGCAATGAAAATAACTTGTTGAATACGAGTAATAAGTGATGAAAAAGTAGCTAAAATGATTCTGCCTTTTGCTTCAGAAATAATTTTGTTTAATGTTTCCATAATCGTTTTTTCAGAAATGGAATGACCTGAATTTTCAGCACCAGTGCTATCTGACATTAATGCGAGAACTCCTTGTTTTCCAATTTTGGCTAATTTTTCTTTATTTGCTGGCATGTCTCCAACTGGTGTTGGATCAAATTTAAAATCGCCAGTATGAATGATCGTACCGACAGGCGAGTGGACGATTACTCCATAGCCATCTGGAATGTTGTGATTGACTTTAAAAAATTCAACTTTAAATTGGCCAAGCTGAATTTGGTCTTGTTCTGAAATTGTATAAATTGATAATTTTTCTTTTTTATCAAATTCTTCCTGGCGTTTCTCAATCATTGCCCTTGTTAATTTGGCAGTAAAAATAGTTGGGTTGCCAATGCGATCCATGATGTGAGGGATAGCGCCGATATGGTCAAAATGACCATGAGTAATAATAACGCCTCTAATATAATTTTCTTTGCCTTTCAAATAGGCGATGTTTGGAATGATATAATCAATTCCAGGCATGTTTTCTTCTGGGAATTGCAAGCCCATATCAATGATGATGATGTCTCTTGCATATTCAATTAAGGTCATATTTCGACCTATTTCTTCTAATCCGCCTAGCGGAATAATTTTTAATTTTGGAATAAATTTATTGTTCATAATATTTAGTTTAATTAGTTTATTAGTTTTATTTGTTAATTAGTAAATAAAAATTTACTTTTAAAATGTTTTTGTTTTTTGTTGTTAAATGTTAATTAATAATTTTATTTTGTTTTCGTAATCTGAAAAGTTAGTATAGACTTTAGCGTTGAAGCCAAAATCTTGTGCTGACTTTACGTTTTTTGGATCATCGTCCCAAAATAGGATTTCTGATTTGTTAGGTTGCTTAAGACTTTTGTAGACTTGTGACCAAAATTCTTGTTGTGATTTTTGGTAACCAATTTTGGATGAAGCAAAAATTCCATCAAAATATTTTGCTAATTTCAGATTGTTAAGTAGATAGTTGACACGATATTTTTCGTTGTCAGTACCAATATAACAATTGATCTTTTTCTTTCTCAATTTTTTTATGCTTTCCAAAACTTTATTATCTAGATTGCTTTCGTATTTGAACCAAAGTAAGAGAAAATCATCGACTGATTTTTTCCATTTCCATTGATTTAGATATTTGGCAATTTCTTTTTTTAGATCTGCTTTTCCAATTAAACAAAGTTGAAATTTATTATTATAAAATGGAAGCATTTTTTCTATAGGAACTTTGAATTTTTGTGAGTAATATTGGCTAAAATACATTTCTCTCTTAATAATCATTCCATCAATATCAAAGATAATAGTTTTTATCATAGAAGTTGTAAGTTACTGCCGAAGGTGGGAGTCGAACCCACATGTCCAAAAGAACATAGCGTCCTGAACGCTACGCGTCTGCCATTTCGCCACTCCGGCATTAAACTAATCAATCAGTTAATTAGGGATTTTTTATCTTTAATTTTGTTTTGACGTACCAATTTTCCACATCTGAAAATCGGTCTGATGGAACAAAAGTAAATTTTTGGTTGAAGCCTTTAACTTTTTTATTCTGTCCATACAAATAAGTTGGACTGTATAAAAATATTGCAGGAGCTTCATTGATTAAAAGTTCTTGAAATTTTTGATAAGTTTTTTTGCGTTCTTCAGGATTGATTTGTTGGCGGGCAGTTTCTAATAACTTATCAATTTTATCTCTTTGTAAAGATGTTAAATTCAAACCTGGATCTTTAGCTTGTGAAGAATGCCAGAATGGATATGGATCTGGATCATGGCCTAGTAATTGTCCATAAAGCAAAGCTTGATATTGTCTTGGTCGAATATAATTTGATTGAAGATCAGTTGCCTCTAGGGCTTCAATATTGACTTTGACTCCTAAACTTTCCCAATTTGATTTGATAATTTCAGCTATTTTTTGAAATTCTGGTTGGTTGATGATAGTTAAAGTTATTTCAAGCGTCGTGTCTTCAAAAGCTAAATAATCTCCTTGTTTTGTCCAACCGCCTTTTTTTAAAGTTTTTTTTGCTTTTTCCAAATCAAAATTATATTTTTTGGCATCTGGATTATATTCTTGATAATTTGGCAGAATTGGAGAATCAATTAAAATTGCTTGTTTGTTTAAAGCTTCGCTAACTATTTTATCGCGATCAATTGCAAAATTTAAAGCTTGACGGACTGGTTTATATTTCAATGCATCATTTTGATCAGTGTTAAAAAAGATAGCGTAATATTGAGGTAAATTAAGATTGAAAGAATTTATTTCTTTTTTGATATTTTGTTGTTCTTCAATTGGAATATAGCTAATGGCGTCAATTTGTTTTTTGTTGTAAGCTTTTGCTAAATCAGGATAATCATTATAAAATTTGAAAATTATTTCTGAAAGATATGGTTTTTTGCCATAATAATCAGGAAATTTTTCAAGAGTATAAGAAACAATTTGGCCAGAAGTTTTATCTTTTTTATATTCTTTGAATTTGAAAGGTCCTGATCCTACAGGAACTAAATTTTGTTCTGAAAAAGGCGCATTTTTTGGTGGAATGCTTTCCCAAACTTTTTTGGGAATGATGCCAAAAAGTGTATTTTCGGTAAGAAATGGAGAATATTTTTCTTTCTGCAAAGTGAATTGGACAGTAAAATCGTCAATCTTGCTGACTTCGACGCCTTCAAAATTGATTTGTAAAGGACTTTGATACTCTGGGTTTTTGATTGCTTGAACTGTAAAAATGACATCATCAGCATTAAACGATTCATTGTTATGCCATTTGACGTTATTTTTTAGTTTGAAAGTATAGATTTTTTTATCTTTGGAAATTTCATAAGATTCAGCCAGATCAGGGACTAATTCTTGATTGGCATTATATTTCATTAAGCCTCTGTAAATCAGTTTTGTAAGATCTGAATCTACGTCACTAGTTTGAGAATATAATGGATTAACAAATTTTGGCGTGCCAACAACGCCTTCAGTATATCTTCCGCCATCTTTGGCAATTACTTCAATTCTTTTTGTATATTCTTGATAGCCTAAAAATCCTAAACTAAAAATCAAAATTATAATTAGGACTAAGCTTTGAATTTTTTCTTTTTTGTTTAGAGTCTTTGGAAGAAATTTAAGCTGAGAAAAATGAGGAAATTTTTGTTTTTTGTCCTCCGTTTTAAATTTGTTCATTTAAGCTAGTTTGGTTTTAGAAAAACAGATTTAGCATAGCCGTAACTAAGAATAGTACAGCCAAAACTATTGTAGTTATAAAAATGGCTCTTTCTGCACCTCTTTTGGTACGGTAAACATTGCCTTCACCGCCAAAGGTGGCAGATAATCCGACGCCTTTATTTTGAACTAAAATTGTGATCATTAAAAAGACAGAAATAACAATTTGGATAATACTTAAGATATTAGACATACGTATTGATTAATGAGTTAAACTGGTTAGACTAGTTAGATTGGTTAAATATGTTGAATTGCTTAAAAATTTTGTATTCCAAAATTTTTAATTGTTCAATTGCTAAATTGTTGAACACTGTTTGTTTTATTTAAAATTATTCTAGTTCTTTGATTTTAGCATAGGATTAGCAATTTGGCAATAGATTTAGGCATTCTAAAGGATTTCTTCTATTGTAACATTAATAATGCCGGCATTTGTTGTACCGCCGATTTTTTCAAAATAATCTTGGCGAAGATCAATTACTGTCGGCCAGCCAAAACCGCCGGTATCGTCAACAATAACTTCAATACTCTGGCCATTATCTACATTAGTAACGCGAAGTTTGGTTCCTTTGGGAAAAAGATTGCATGCTGCGATAGTTGGACCGTAATAGTAAGTTGCTCGACCGCCAGTAATTACCTTGCCTTGTGGATGTTTTTTTGTACCATAAACTATAATTTTGTTTTGAGGCTCTAGAGTTTTTTCTTCAGAGACTAATTTTTTATCAACTTCTTTGTCGTTTTCTAATCTAATTTCATAAGTTTTTTCTAAAATTCCATTTTTTCCTACTTGAGAGACATTTTGTTCGTCTTCGTACATCTGATCTGAATATTGTTCTTCTGTTTCGAAAGGTATTTCTTCTTTGGTTATTTCTTCTTTTTTAGTAACTCTGATAATTTCTATTTTAGCGTTATTTTCGATTTTAGAGTTGCTTTCTGGAATTGTGTAATCATCTCCATTTAATTTTATGCCTGCTTCAGCAATTATTTTGTCAACTTGTTTAAAGTGAGTTTTTGCGATATTTTCTTGTCCGTCAACAAAAATGTTGATTAAATTAGCACGAGAAATTATAATTTTGCTGTTGTTTTCAATTTGTTCATCTATATTAGGATTGATATTATCTTCTTTTATTAATTTGATATTTTGTTCTTTTAGAATATCTTTGACCACATTTTTATCAGAAACAATTTCTTTTTTATCTTTTTTGTCAATAATTGTGACAGCATATTTTCTTTGAATATCAACGATTAATAAAGTATATTTTTTAATTTTGGTGTCTAAATTTGGAGTGATAATATCATGATCAAAAATTTTGATATTATTATCCTGTAAAGCTTCTTGCAAAGTTTCTTTTTCTGAAGTAAATTCTTTTTTGTCATTTTTATCTTTGACGATGATTTTTGTAATATTTGGTTGCTGTTTCGTGCCACTTATTTTTGCGAGAAGAACGTGATTTTTGTCGGTGATTATTAAAGTACCAAAAACAACTGTAATAATTAAGATTACAATTAAGATAATTAAACGAATTTTGTTTGGTTTTTTAGGAATTTTTTCCATGTTGAGTTTTTATTTTAGCAGTTTTTTGAGAATTTTACAATTGACTAAATGTTTAAGATAATGTAAGATATTTATACTGATCCAGCAAAGGAGGAAGGAATGAAAGGAAAAAGCTATTCAGAGATAATGCGATTTTTGGAAAAGTATGCTGATACGAAAGCACAGAGGATTTATCTTTGGGAAGGTGATCAGAGAAAGTGGTATGATTATTTCGAAGTAAGCAGATATTTGTTCTTAAGCCTTCCTGATTCATGTGTTACTAGCTCTTTGTGTACTGATATTGAGAATTTGGAAATACGGAAGCATGTGGCAATTGCAAAGCATTGTTTTAAGACTGCTAGAAAATTTGCAGGTAGGCGAAATGTGAATCAATATTTGCAAAGAGTAGAAGAACATTTGATTAAAGCAAAGAAACTTTTAGAGCAAGTCGGAATATCTCAAGCGGAATTTGATAGGCTGTGGAGACGTTGATCTTTTCCTAAGTATTACTTAGGATTTTTTTTGCCTTTTTCTTTGATAATTTTAGCTAATTCTTTGACACTTTGACCTGAAATTTTCATTTTTTGTTTGCGGTTTTCTTTTTCTTTAGCTTTTTTTTCGAGATCTTCTTGAATTTGGATGTGATTGTTATTAGGCATAATTTTAGAATTTACGTTTTATGTTTTTAATTGGCGAAGGTCAGGAGACCTTCACCAGCCGAACATTTTTTACAAACTTCGTTTAATTAGCTGAGCAACTTTTTTGTTCGAGGCTTTGGTTAATTCATCTAAGCTTGCTTTTTTAATATTTTCAACATTGCCAAATTTTAAAAGCAATGCTTTTTTGTATTTTGGTCCTAGGCCATTTACTTCATCTAAGCTTGAACCAATTGAAATTTTAGAATGAAGTTTTTTGTGATAGGTGATGGCAAAACGATGAGCTTCATCTCTGATTTGTTGGAGTAAATGAAGCTCTTTTGAATCTCTTGGTAAATTGATTGGCTTTTCAGTATTTGGAGTATAAATTTCTTCAAATCTTTTGGCTAAAGAAATCAGAGAAGTTTGCCAATTATGGTTGCTTAAAATTTCTAGAGCCGCGTTGATTTGAGGTTTTCCGCCATCAATAATTATTAGATCTGGACTTGGCCAGTCATTATGGACTCTTCGATCTAAAACTTCTTTAATCATCGCAACATCATTTGGTTGGAAAATTGTTTTAATTTTGAATAGACGATATTCTTTTTTTGCTGGAAAACCATTTTCGAAAACAACCATTGAACCAGTTGCTTGTTTTCCTTGAATATTGCTGATGTCATAACATTCAATTCTGTTTGGTGTAGTTTCTAGATTTAGTATTTTTTGAAGATTTTTTAGAATTGAAATTTTTTCGCCAATTATAGATCCATCAAATTTTCGTTTTGTATATTCAATGGCATTTTTTACGCCTAGATCAAGCATTTGCTTTTTTTTGCCGATACTTGGAACGATAATTGTTAATTTAAGCCATTTTTCAATAAGATCCTGGTCATTAATTGTTTCTGGTAAGATTAATTCTTCTGGTCGATCCAATTGTTTTTGATAATATTGCTTAATGAATGATTCTAATAATTCAGAATCATTAGAATCAAAATTGGCTTTGAGAGGAAAATTTTCTTTGCCAATTAATTTTCCATCTCGGACAGTAAATAAATTAATAATAAATTCATTCTCATGCCTAAAAAGAGAAATATAGTCTTGATTCTCTTGTTTTGGCGAAATGACAATTTGTTTTTTGATAATTGTCTTGATATCAGAAAGGCGATCTCGTAGCTTTGCTGCTTGTTCAAAATTTTTGTTCGCTGATGCCTGTTTCATTTTTTCTTCAAGATCATGAGCTATTTGATTTTGTTTGCCTTTCAAAAATAGCTCGCATTGGCGAATGGTTTGATCGTATTCTTCTTTGGTAACTTTGCCAATACATGGAGCAAGGCATCTTTTGATGTGATATTTTAAACAAGCTCGCTGTTCAAATTTTTTGTTCAGGCTTTTAGCACAATCTCGATACTTAAAAACCTTTTGTAGTAGATCCAAGGTTTGATTTACAGCATAGCCATCAGTAAATGGACCAAAATATTGAGCTGGTCCTTTTTCTATTTTTCGGACTTGATAAATTTTTGGAAAATCGTCTTGATAGTCAATTTTGATATATTTATAATTTTTGTCGTCTTTAAGCAAAACATTATATTTTGGATGATGCTGTTTGATTAAATTTGATTCTAATAATAATGCTTCTAACTCATTGGTGGTTAAAATATAATCAAGATTTTGAGCTTGATCAAGCATTTTTATTTTGTCTAAAGCAAGTGCATTTTGATTTTGGAAATATGAATTTAGTCTTTTTTTGAGATCTTTTGCCTTGCCAACATAAAGAACCTGTTTTTTGGAATCTTTAAAAAGATAAACACCAGGTTTATTAGGAATATTTTTTATTATGGCTTTGTTGACAGGCATAGATATATACATTATATTGTATAGATGGATATTTATCTAGATTATTTTTGTTCTTTGACATTTTGAATTTTTGTGAGAATCTTGAATTATGAATTAAGAATTATGATCCGAAACAGAAACAGAGGAGGAGGTGGAGCATGCTCTGGATAGAAGCGGATTTAGTTGAAATTGGCTTGATAAAAAGATTGTTAAATTTTGGAAAAGAAATTGAGATTTTTGCACTTGCAAATGGTGATAGAAACTTGGCAGTAGAAAGCATACGTCTTTGGGAATCCCTAAGAAAAATTGTTCTTCCTATTCGGTCAGGATGCACATCAGTTGACTTGTCTTTCCTATTTGGAATTGCAAAAGTATCGTCCTTAAATGTTGTATCTGCATGTAAGAGATGGTCATTGCAAAAAAGAGGTTATGAACTTTTGGGCTTCAGATTGCAGGAAGATGGGCTAGTGATTGTAGAAAATCAGGATTTTACTGGTTTTGGTAGTTGTAATTGGCGAGTATTCAGAATCGGTGACAATGGTTACAGCGTTTGTGTCCATGTCAAAGGAACAGTTTCAATTTGGAGATTCTTTGTTGAGACAGAAAATGAAAAATTGATATTGAAAAAGAAGTTGGCTTTTTATTCCAAAGATAAAAGGATTTTTAGAGGAATAGATAGATTGAGACAAGCATTGGTCAATAAACCAGGAATTGATAAAGAAGATATTGAGTTATTGGCTGATTCAATATATACTTGTTATAGGAATATTCA
This sequence comes from Patescibacteria group bacterium, assembly GCA_041662665.1. Lineage (NCBI taxonomy): Bacteria > Patescibacteria group bacterium. Next base: position 161,222 of record JBAZSC010000002.1, on the reverse strand, counting down.
AGTTGTATTGATTGATTCCGATGGTCTTGCGGCAGACACAAGCCGCAATGTTGCTCCCTAAGAAAGAGAAGGAGGGAGCCACTTTTTAGCTTCCAAAATGGAAGCGAAAAAAATGTAGAGAACAAGATCGTTTTACAGCGATCGTTTTCGAGAACGGAGGAGAAAGAAAGACAATGACTGCACATTACGGTTAGACCCAAGTGGGTCTTTTTGTTTGCTTTAAATTAAGGATTTTTGTATAATAATATGTTAAAGAATTTGATGCCTGGTTGTTTAAAATTTCAATTTTTGGTGAGCATTGATGTAATAAAGATTTAAGTAAGTCTTTTACGCGGAAATATACGGATTTTATGCGGAAAACGCAGAAAATGGAATTGTGAATAATAATGAATATGAGTAAAATTAGTGGTAAAAGTTTTACAAATTATGTTTATTTAACAAATAATTTGGTATAACTTTAAATTATAAATGAAAAATATGTACAAAACTAATGTTGGCAATCGAAACAACACTTTTGGCAAAGGAATTTTATTTGGATTTATAATTGCGACTATTTTGTTTGGAATTATTTTTTTGTTTAGCAAATGTGGAAAAGGCGAAGATGAAATTGCAAATGAAAATAGTGAAAATAATTCTTCAGAAATATTAAGGCCTAATGATTCTGTTGTTAATAATAATGAAAATTATATGGCTTTAAATTCTAATGTTAATAGCACAAATGAAAATTCTAATGTTAATGAATTAAATAAAGAAGATGTTAGCGGAAAAGAATATTCTGACACTTTTAATGGACAGAAATTTGCTTTTACTGTTTTGGATGGCTGGAAAACAGATGAAACAGAAAGAAATAAAGTTGGTTTGGTTGATTTGGCTGATAGTTCGACTAATAATAAAGGAAATATCGTTTTTACATTTAAAAGCAATAAACAAAGTTTTGATTTTGAAAGATTTTATGATGGATTAAATGATGTTAATTATTTTTCTGATTCTTCTGGCGGTTTTGATAAATTAAAAATAAATGGTTTGGATGCTTATAAATTTAAAAATGTGGCTGGCTATTCAAATTCAACTGTAATTTCGATCAAGACAAATGGCGGTTATGTTGAAATTTCTGATTTGAGCAATAAATATCAAAGTGACGGTGTGTTTGATCAGGTTGTGCAATCGTTCGTGGTTAAGTAACTAGTAATGAGTAATTAGTAACTAGAAAATAACGACTCGTTTGATTTAACGAGTTGTTTTATTTTTACGTATTAGAACGTCGGAGCGTCGGAGCGTAGGAACGTAGGAACGTCGGAACGTCGGAAGTCTGACGTTCTGACGTTCCGACGGTCTGAAGCTCCAAAGTTCATTCTGTAAGCTTGCAACTATTGAAATAATTGGTTATAATTACCACTAACGTTTTAGATTTAAGAATAAATTTAATTATTTATGAAGAACGACAAAATCGTAATTAAAGGCGCGAGAGTCCATAATTTAAAAAATATTGATGTTGAGATTCCAAGAGATAAAATGGTGGTAATTACTGGTATTTCTGGATCTGGAAAATCATCATTGGCTTTTGATACAATTTATGCTGAAGGTCAGCGAAGATATGTGGAAAGTCTTTCTGCTTATGCTCGACAATTTCTTGGAGTAATGGATAAACCTGATTGCGATCGAATTGATGGAATGAGTCCAGCGATTTCAATTGATCAAAAAACTGTTTCGAAAAATCCAAGATCAACTGTTGGAACAATTACGGAAATTTATGATTATTTAAGATTATTGTTTGCGAGAATAGGAAAACCGCATTGTCCAAAATGCGGAAGAGCAGTTTCAAAACAAACAATAAACCAAATTTTGGATCAAATTTTGAAATTAAAAAAAGGAACAAAAATTAACTTATTGGCGCCAATAATTTCAGATAAAAAAGGCGAACACAAACATGTTTTTCAAGAAATTTTGAGAGCAGGATATGTTCGAGTTCGATTTGATGGTCAGATTTATCCAATGGAAGAAGCTTTGGATATGGATGTTGATAAAAATAAAAGACATAATATCGATGTTGTAGTTGATAGAATTGAAATGACAGGAAATAGTGGAGATAAAATTAGAGTCGCTGATTCATTAGAAACAGCATTAGATTTGGGAAATGGAATTGTAATTGCAAATTTGGCTAATGAAAACAAGGATATGCTTTTTAGCCAATTATTTGCTTGTCCAAAATGTGGAATTAATTTAAGAGATTTGGAGCCAAGAAATTTTTCTTTTAATTCTCCTCATGGAGCATGCAAAGAATGTACTGGTCTTGGTACGAAGCTTGAAGTAGACGAAAATTTAGTGATTCCAAATAAAAAATTGACTTTAGCGCAAGGCGCAATTCGTCCTTGGTCTTCTTCTGTTTCAATGAGACAGACTTGGTTTTCTAGAATTCTTGAGGCATTGGCTGAAGCTTATGGCTTTTCTTTGGATGCACCAGTCAAAGATTTGCCAGAAAAATATTTAGAAAAAGTTTTATATGGCACTGGCGATAAATTAATTGAAGTCAGTGATGGAATGAAGACAGTTAAAACAACTTTTGAAGGTGTTCTTCCTAATTTAGAAAGAAGATATAAGGAAACAAATTCAGATTATATTAGATCAGAGATTGAAAGATATATGAGGATTCAAGTTTGTCCAAAATGTCATGGCAAGAGATTAAGACCTGAAGTTTTGGCAGTAAAGGTTTTTGAAAAATCAATTTCCGATGTGACAGAAATGACAGTTGATAAACTTATTCCTTGGTTTAAAGAATTACAAAACGAAAATATTTTAAGCGCTAAAGATTTAAAAATTGCCGGACAAATTGTTAAAGAAATTGGCGATCGTTTAAAATTTTTGCAAAATGTTGGTTTGGAATATATTACTTTAGATCGAGCAGCTCATACTTTGTCTGGCGGTGAAGCGCAAAGAATTAGATTAGCAACTCAAATTGGTTCTGGCTTGGTTGGCGTTGTTTATATTTTAGATGAGCCATCAATTGGTTTGCATGCTCGTGATAATGATCGTTTAATTGCAACTTTGAAAAATTTGAGAGATATGGGAAATACAGTAATTGTTGTTGAACATGATGAGCAGACAATTTTGGAATCTGATCATGTGATTGATATTGGACCTGGTGCTGGAAAACATGGTGGTGAATTAATTTTTTCTGGAACGCCAACTAAAATTAAGCAAGATAAAAAATCTTTAACCGGATTATATTTATCTGGAAAAAAGAAAATTGAGGCGCCAACAAAATATCACAAAGGCAATGGCAAAGAATTGAAAGTAATTGGCGCATCTGAATTCAATTTGAAAAATATTGATGTTACGATTCCATTAGGAAAATTTGTTTGCATTACTGGCGTTTCTGGATCTGGAAAATCAACTTTAATGGATGAGATTCTAGGCAAGGCATTGGCTAATAAATTTTATGGAGCAAAGGATTTGCCAGGTGCTCATAAAAAAATAGAAGGCATTGAAAATATTGATAAAGTAATCAGAATTGATCAATCGCCAATTGGCAGAACTCCAAGATCAAATCCAGCAACTTATACTGGAGTCTTTACATATATCAGAGATCTATTTGCTGAAACTCCAGAAGCAAGAATGAGAGGCTATAAAGCTGGAAGATTTAGTTTTAATGTTAAAGGCGGAAGATGCGAGGCTTGCCAAGGCGATGGATTGGTAAAAATTGAAATGCATTTCTTGCCTGATGTATATGTAGAATGTGAAGAATGCAAAGGACAAAGATATAATAAGCAAGCATTAGAAATTCATTATAAAGGAAAAAATATTTCTGAAGTTCTGACAATGACAATTGATGAAGCAATGATGTTCTTCAGACATATTCCAGCTTTAAAACAAAAGCTAGAAATTTTGCAAGATGTTGGTTTGGGATATTTGCAATTAGGACAATCAGCAACAACATTATCAGGTGGTGAAGCACAAAGAATAAAATTAGCAACTGAATTATCAAGACGAGCAACTGGCAAAACTTTGTATATTTTGGATGAACCAACAACTGGTTTGCATTTTGAAGATGTGAATAGACTATTGAAAGTTTTGAATAGATTAGTTGATAAGAAAAATACAGTATTAGTTATTGAACATAATTTAGATGTAATAAAATGCGCAGATTGGATTGTTGATCTTGGACCAGAAGGCGGAGATAAAGGCGGAGAAGTTGTGGCATCTGGAACACCGAAAGATGTCGCTAAAATTAAAAGAAGTTATACAGGACAATATCTTAAACGAATTATAAATAACTAATATTCGGAAATTCGGATATTCGGAAATTGGCGTGTTAAATTTGTTAGACTGGTTAGATTTGTTGAGCCGATAAAATTAGTAAAATAAGTAAAATTAATAAAATTGCTTCATTGTTTGATTTGATTTTTGATAAGTTCTTTGGACAACAGGAAAAAGGAGGAAGGGAGATGAGTGATTATCAAAAAGAATTTGAAAGATTAATGGAGCCATTAGTGCCTTTGGATTTGATTGCGGTATCTGATAATCATAAGCCGAGAATGCATATGGGAGGAGGTTCGGTGGTTGAAATTCGAAGATTAGTTGTTCGGTATAAGAAATTTTGGTTGGAATTGAAACAGAAGATAGCGCATCGGTTTCAGGAATTTGATTCGCAAATTGTGGAATTTGTGGTTTTGGCTGATAAAATGACAGAAGGTGATGGTTTGCCTTTGGGAGATATAGTGGAAATTCAAGATTGTGGTTGGCATTTGTTTAGTTTTGATGAAATTTTTACATTGATTGCTTTGGAATTGTTTAACCCTTGGCCGGAAAAGGAGGAAGAGAGATGAAAGTACTAGCAACTGGAAATTTGGCTAATTATGTTGATTTTGGAAATTTTTTGGCAGTTCAAGGAATCGAGTTTGCTCTAAGCACATATGATAATTTTCTTTCAATGCTTAAGTTTGTGAATCCAGATGTGGTGATTATTGATGAAAATGGAATTTCATATGCACCAGAAACGATTGCAATGTGGTTGAAAATGCTCAAGTATGAAAAAACTGTAAATGTTGTTTTGTATTTACCGATTGATTTTCCTGAACGAGCTTTTCAGATTATTGCTGAACGAGTTTGCAAAAGTTATCCTGATCTTTTGGTTAGTGAAAAAGTTGAGGTAGTGAGACGAGTAGTAGGAGTTTCGAATGTGAAGCAAATGCTCGAAGTTTGTAGAACGATTAGTGGATCACGGACTTCATTTTTGACAAAGTTAAAGAAATCCGAAGAAGTTGCAGTTGCACATTTTGAAGATTGATGTTATTTGATATTTAAGACCAGTTTTGGTCTTTTTTTTGTTAATAAAAAAAGACCGTAATTGGTCTTAATCAGAAAGAACGATTTTTTTGTTGGAGATGTAATAATCATAAAGAGAATAGAGAATAACTGCTGCAACAAGCCATTGGACATGAAGAAAGTAAGGTACGATGTTAAAGACATTGTTAATCTTGAAGATATAGAAAAATACAATCAAACAGGAATTCCAAGCAAGAACATGACACTTGATTTTGCCGATAATTCTTGCAGAAAGAACAATGCCAGTAATGAGGCTTTTGTAGCGGATACAGACGACAGCGATCTCTCGACTGATCATTAAAAAGAGCAACCAAGGATTGGCAAGTTCAAGTTGGATCAAGCAGTAATAGACTGTGCCATGCCAGAAGGCATCGCTCAATGGATCGAGCAATTTTCCCATTTTGCTGACTTGATTATATTTTCTGGCGACATAGCCATCAAGAATGTCAATGATTTCTGAAATAATCATTAAACAAAGAGCAATTGGCATCGCGATTTTGTTGCCTGGCCAAAAGTAAATGATAAAGAATAAAATTGCTGGAAAAAATGTCATTCGTGAAATTGTCATCTTGTTGGCAAGCGTCATTTTTTCAGACATTTTTGTTCTTTCCTCCTCGTTTTTGGGTGCAAAATCGTCAGATTAGATTACCATTATTGCTTTGTTTTTGCAAGAAAATTTGGTAAAATATAATATAATACGAATGATACGAATTTTATGCAAATCTACGAATATGCGAATACTTTCTTCAAACTAAATATTAATTATTATGCTAAATAACAAGATCGCGGACATGTTTGATGAAATCGCGGATATGTATGCAATGAAAGATGTGGATTTTAAACCAAGGGCTTATCAAAAAGCAGCGGTGTCTTTGAGATCTTTGAATCGCGATGTAAAAGATATTTATATAGAAGGTGGGTTGAAAGCTTTAAACAATATTTCTGGAGTTGGAGAATCTTTGGCTATCAAAATTGAAGAAATGATTAAAACTGGCAAGATGAAAGATTATCAAAAAATGAAAATAAAGATGCCAGCTCATGTAGAAGAAATGACAGCAATTGAAGGAGTTGGGCCAAAATTAGTTCAAGAAGTGTATAAAAAATTAGGTGTTAAAACTTTAAAACAATTAGAAGATGCAGCTGAAAAAGGAAAGATAAGAAAATTGAAAGGCATGGGCGAAAAAACTGAAGAGAATATTTTATCAGGAATTAAATTTTTGGAAAAAAATAAAGGCAGAAAATTGTTAGGTGATATTTTGCCTTTGGCAAATGATATTAAGCAAGATTTGATCAATTTTACCAGTGACAAACAAATTGAGATAGTTGGATCAATAAGAAGAGGCAAAGAAACAATTGGTGATATCGATTTATTAGCGGTTTCAAAAGATACTAAAAAATTAGTTGATGCTTTTTGCGGTTTACAACAAGTCGAAAAAGTTTATGCAAAAGGACATGATAAAGCTTTAGTGCGACTAAAAATTGGAATTGATTGTGATTTGCGAGTTTTTAAAAAAGAAAGTTATGGAGCAGGATTATTATATTTTACTGGTTCAAAATTGCATAATATTAAGTTGCGAGAAATGGCAATGGCCAAGAATTGGACATTAAATGAGTATGGATTATACAATGTTAAAAGTCTAAAGTCTAAAGTTAAAAGTAACGAAACGAAAACTAAAATTGCTGGCGAGACTGAAAAAGAAATTTATGAAAAATTTGGAATGGATTATATTGAGCCAGAATTGCGAGAAGATCGTGGCGAGATTGAGGCTGCTTTAGAACATAAATTGCCAAAACTTGTTGAGAGAAAAGATATTTTGGGAGTTTTTCATGTTCATAGTAATTATAGTCTTGATGCAACTGGTAGTATTTCCGATATTGTTGAAAAGGCAAAAAAAATGGGATTAAAATATTTAGTTATGGCTGATCATGTTGGTAATTTGAAAATTACGGCAAAAATGGAAGAAAAAGATATTCTAAATTATATTAAGGATATAAAAAAAATAAATAAAAAGTTGTCTGGTTTTAAGGTTTTATCTGGAGTTGAAGTTAATATAATGAGAGATGGCAAGTTAGATGTTTCTGATAAAATATTAGAAAAGCTTGATGTTGTGATAGCTTCTATTCATTCTGTTTTTAAAATGTCAAAAAAAGAAATGACTGATCGCATAATTAAAGCAATGGAAAATAAAAATGTTGATATTATTGGTCATCCAACTGGAAGATTGTTAGGAGCAAGAGATGAATATGCTTTAGATATTGAAGAAATTATAAAGGCAGCAAAGAGGACAAAGATTTGTTTGGAAATAAATGCATTTCCGGATCGATTAGATTTAAATGATTCAAATATTAAAAGTGCAATAGAACATGGTGTAAAATTAGCAATTGGTGTAGATTCGCATAATGTTAATCAGCTCGATGTTTTGGATTTTGGGGTGATAACTGCTAGACGTGGGTGGGCGGAAAAAGCGGATATTATTAATACGTATTCAGTTGAAAAATTGTTAAATTATTTTGAAAGAAAATAGTTTTTTATTTTTAGATAAGTAAAATAAATTAAAATTTAATGCAAGATTTGGAAAGAGCTGTTTTGTCGGCTATTTCTTATTATGATATTTTTGAGTATCCACTTACAAGTTGGGAAATTTTTAAGTGGGGATATGATAGAAAACAGGAAACAGAAAACAGGAAACAGAAAATTAAATTATCAGAAATTAATAACATTTTAAGCAATTCTGAAAAGATAAAAAATATTTTATGCCATAAGAATGGATTTTATTTTTTGAATGGACGAGAAGAGATTGTGGAAATTAGAAGACAAAGATATTTGTTAGCGCAAAAAAGATGGAAAAAGTTGCAAAGAATTACGACAATTTTGCAAGTTGTGCCATTTATAAAAATGATTGCTGGTTGTAATAATTTATTAATTAATAATATCAAGCCTGAATCTGACATTGATGTTTTTGTAGTTGTAAAATCTGGCAGAATGTGGATGACTAGATTTTTGTTGACAAGTTTAGTTAGTTTATTAGGGCAATGGCGACATAAAGATCGAATTTCTGGAAAAATTTGTTTATCATTTTTTGTGACTGACGATAATTTGAATTTAGAAAAAATTGCAAAAAAGCCTTATGATATTTATTTAAATAATTGGGTTTTGCTTGCTGCACCACTTTTGGATAGAAATATTTATTCAAAATTTATGCAAGAAAATGGCTGGGCAAAAAATTCGATGCCAAATGCTTTGGAATACTTGCCTGTTGGATATGAAAGAAAAATTAAAAAAATATTATTTTTAGATTTGATCAGAAATATTTGCGAGAAAATTTTGGGAGGAAAAATTGGTAATGAATTAGAAAAAATCTTTCGAAAAATTCAGATAAAAAAAATGAGAGGAAAGGGATTGGATGTTATTATTTCGGATAAGATGTTGAAGTTTCATGAAGTTGATAGACGGGATCAATTTCGAGAAGAATTTGAAATTAATTTGAAGACAGCGATTGGAAGCTAAAATTTTTTGTGTCATTCTGAACCGCAGTGAGGGATCCCGAAATTTGATGCAAAGTACGGGATTCTTCGCTGGTTAAATTTATTAATATTAATAAATTTAACCAGAATGACAGTAGTCATTTAAAATGAAAGTAAAATTAGTAAAATAAATAAAATTAATAATTTATAATTAATTTTTATAATAATATGAAAAAAATAATTGGTGGTTTTATTATGATGGTTGGATTATTTTTGGGAAGTTTTTGTATGGCTGCGAATTTGGGAGATACTTGGACGAAAACTGCAAATTTAGATGGTGTGACAACTGTTTATTGTTTGGCTCAAGGAATTGATGGAGCAATATATGCTGGCACTTATCCTGATGGCGATGTTTTTAAATCTATTGATGATGGATTAACCTGGTCAAATACAGGTGATTTGTTGGATGCTACTGGAGTTCATTCTTTGATGGTTGATTCTGAAGGTTCAATTTATGCTGGTACTTCTCCAAATAGCGATTTATTTAAATCTACTGATAATGGGTCAACCTGGACAAAATTAAAAACATTTGTTGGCGGATCGAATGTTTATAAAATTATTCAAACAAGCAATGGAAATATTTTTGCAGCGACAGATAAAGATGGCAATATCTATAAATCTGAAGATGCTGGTTTAAATTGGCAAGATACAGGCAACTTAGCAAATGCTGAAAATGTTTATACAATTATCCAGACTCAAAGCGGAAATTTGTTTGCCGGAACTTTTCCAAATGGCAGAGTTTTTAAATCTGTTGATTTGGGGAATAATTGGACAACAGATGGAACTTTGACAAATGCATCTTATGTTGATAGTTTGCTCGAAACAGCAAGCGGAGTTTTGTATGCCGGCGCAAGAGGCGATAGTAATGGCAGAGTCTATCGATCAATTGATGATGGCCATACTTGGGGATTAACAGCTGACCTTGAAAAAGCACAAATAGTTGAACATTTATTGCAATTGTCTGCAGGATCAATTTTTGTGGCTACTGCAAGCAGCGGAGATATTTTTAAAACTGTTGATTCAGGACAAGTTTGGACAAAAACAGGTATTTTGACTGGCGTTTCTTGGGCGTATAACTTACTTTATACAACAAATAATTCTTTATTAGCAGCGACAAACAATGGAGTTTTTAGAACTGTCGGTGATCAGCAAATTGGCAGTGATAAAAAAGAAAATCAAGATATTGATCGAGAAAAATTATATGATGGAGATAAAAATCAGCCAATAATTGGCAAGGATGTGGTGATTGTTTTTCCACAATTACCTCCAAGTCCAAAAAAATATTATATTAAAGTTAAAAAAGTTAATAAAAGGCCTATTGTTTTAATAAAGAAAAAAACATTGCCATATTATTGGAAATTGACGACAAATTTGAAATCGAAATTTAAATTAAAAATTAAATTTAAATTTAAAAATAGCGAAGTCAGATTATTAGATCAATCAAAAACTTTTGTGTATAAAAAGAGTAAATTAAAATTGGTCTTCAGAAAAGGCAAAAAATCAAGAATTTGGGAAAATATGAATAATGTGGTTTATAAAAAGAAAAATAGTAAGTTTGTCGCAACCTTTACTTATTTTCAGAAAACAAAGAATTATTTTGCGATAACAATGCGATAATTTTTCTCGAATAAAATCTCGAATGTTTCTAATGCTTCTCTAATAAAAAAGACGAGTTATATCTCGTCTTTTTTATATTTTATGTTTTTAATTTTTAATACTATAGCATTTGATCAATTTCGGCTTTGAATTTATCAATTGTTCTTTTTAATACTTCATCAGAATCTGGAACAATGGACTGTAAATATTCAACCAAGCCTGGTTCGTTGTTCTTGATTTTGTCTTCTGCTTCTTGTTTTTTGTCTTCTGGAATTGCGATTGTCAAAGCAACAAGCATTCTTTTTTCCAAAAGCTCGCCAATTTTTGGCAATAATTTTTCTCGCATATCTGCTGGAATTTTGTCAATAATTCCTAGATTCTGCAAGATATTTTTGGTTTGGTCTAGCATTTTTATTTTGTTAATAATTATAATACGAATGACAATACGAATAATGCAAATGTTGCGAATTGCGAATACTATAAATTAGCGGCTTGTTCTTCTTAAGGTTTCACTTTTTGTTGTTGTTTTTGCAAATTTTTCTGGAGTAGGATTTTTGGTACCTTCTTGTTCGCTGATCATAAGAGCTTGAACATATTTTTTTCTAGCTTCTTTGACAAAATCCGGATTCATTTTAGAAGTGTCATAAACATCTTCAAAATTTACATTATGATCTTTACAGAAAGTCATCATTCTTGCAATCTGTTCAATAATTGCTCTGCCTACTTCTCCTGAAACAACTGTTTCTTCACCTTGTTCTGTTCTTTGTTCTGTTAAAGATTCTAGTTCAATTCCATAGCGATAAACTGTATTTTCATCGCCTTCTTTGAAATTTTGCATTATTTCTGTTTCGCTTGATTTAACATTTCCTGGTCGTTCATAATAAATTTCTGCTTGAGCTTCTGTGCTTGCAAGTGTTCCAATTGTTAATAATAATCCTGCTAAAGCGATTTCTTTGTTTCTTGATAAACTGTCGTATGTCATTCTGCGATCTTGTGGCACGTCAGGAGATGCGCTCAATTCTTGATCAATGTTGAAGCCTAATGCTTCTTGTTGTTCTTGTCTTTGTGGTCCTTGTTCTGGCATATTTTTTTGTGTTAATTAATATATACGAGTAACGAGTAACTAGTAATTAGTAATTTGTAACTAGCAACTTAAATCAAGTGTAGCATAAAAAATTTAAAAATTGAAGTGTATAAGTATTGACTTTTGTTCTTGGAATGACTAAAATTAACTGATGTGAATAAAAACGCTTGACATTAAAATTCTGTTTTTATAAGATAATTTAGCACTCGAGTATTTTGAGTGCCAGTGTAAAATTGTTCAATTGCTAAATTGTTGTATGCAAATTGCCTTAGCGAATAGGCACATGCAAATAACAATTTAGCAATTTAATAATTTAACAATTACGCTATGACAAAAATCAAACCATTAGGAGACAATGTGGTATTAAAACCTTTTGTCGAAGAAAAAGAAAATAAATCAGGAATTGTATTGCCTGAAACAATGGAAAAAGAAAAAACTGAAATTGCAGAAGTTATTGCAGTAGGAGACGGAAAATTATTATCAAATGGCAAGAGATCGGAAATGGGTGTGAAAGTTGGAGATCAAGTTCTATATAAAAAATATGGATTGGATGAAATTAAAATGGATGATCAGGATTACTTGGTGGGTAGCATCAATGATATTTTAGCTGTAATTGAAAAGTAATATTTTTTAAAAACGAGTTAGACTAGTTAGACTGGTTAGACAAAGTGGGTTTTACTAATTACTAATGAAACTAATAAACTAATTAATTAAAATTATGGCAAAACAGATTAAATTTAACGAACAAGCAAGAAGAGCATTACAGAAAGGCGTTGATAAATTAGCCAATGCTGTAAAAGTAACATTGGGTCCAAAAGGCCGAAATGTTGTTTTAGATAAGGGTTATGGATCACCAGTAATTACAAATGATGGTGTTACAATTGCCAAAGAAATTGAATTAGAAGACAAGTTTGAAAATATTGGCGCGCAAATTGTGCAAGAAGTTGCTTCAAAGACAAATGATGTTGCAGGTGACGGAACAACAACAGCAACATTATTAGCTCAAGCAATTATTACTGAAGGAATGAAAAATGTGGCAGCTGGTGCAAATCCAGTTGGAATTAGACATGGAATTGAAAAAGGCGTTGAAGCTGTTGTTAAAAAAATTAAGAAAAATGCACAAAAAATTTCAACAAAAGCAGAAAGAGAACAAGTCGCAACGATTTCAGCTCAAGATTCTGAAGTTGGAAAAATCATTGCAGAAGCAATGGAAACAGTTGGACCTGAAGGTGTAATCACTGTTGAAGATTCAAAAACATTTGGTTTAGAGAAAAAATTTGTTGAAGGCATGCAATTTGATAAAGGCTATGTTTCTCCATACATGGTGACAAATACTGATAAAATGACATCAGAAATGGAAGATCCATATATTTTAATTACTGATAAAAAGATTTCAGCGATTAAAGATATTTTGCCTTTATTGGAAAAAATGGCACAAGCAGGCAAGAAAGATTTAGTAATTATTGCTGATGAAGTTGAAGGTGAAGCTTTGGCAACATTATTGTTAAATAAATTAAGAGGAACATTTAATTGTCTTGCGATTAAAGCTCCTGGATTTGGTGATACAAGAAAAGCAATGTTAGAAGATATTGCGATTCTAACTGGCGCAAAAGTTGTGACTGAAGATTTAGGAATTAAATTAGAAGGCTCTAAGTCAGAACAATTTGTGTGGACAGATGCACAAGAAAAAGAATTAGTTGCAACTACTCCAAATAAGCCAGCAATCAGATTAGGACAAGCTGCAAAAATTGTATCAGGCAAAGAAAATACAACAATTATTAATGGCAAAGGAATAAAGACAGAAATTGAAAAAAGAATTGCTCAAATTAAAAATGAATTAGAAAAAGTTGAATCAGAATTTGATAAAGAAAAATTACAAGAAAGATTAGCAAAATTAACTGGCGGTGTTGCAGTGATTAAAGTTGGTGCAGCAACAGAAACTGAACAAAAAGAAAAACAACACAGAGTTGAAGATGCGCTAGCTGCAACAAAAGCAGCAATTGAAGAAGGAATTGTTGTTGGTGGTGGAGTTGCATTGATCAGAGCATTATCTTCATTAGATAGTGTTAGAACTTCTAATTTGGATGAAAAGACTGGAATTAAGATTTTGAAAAAAGCATTAGAAGAGCCATTAAAACAAATTGCTTATAATGCCGGACAAGAAGGCGCAATTGTTGTTGAAAAAGTAAAAGCAGAAAAAGACAATGTTGGTTATAATGCAGCAACAGATAAATATGAAGATTTAATTAAAGTTGGTGTAATTGATCCAGCTAAAGTAACAAGATCAGCTTTACAAAATGCAGCATCAGCAGCAGCAATGCTTTTAACAACCGAAGCAGCTGTTACAGATCTTCCTGCAAAAGAAGATAAAGGTGCTGGCATGAATCCTGGTGGAATGGGAATGCCTGGTGGGATGCCAATGATGTAACGCGCGGATTTTACGGATTACACGCGGATACAACTGATTTTTACGAATACACGCGGATATGACGGATTACACAAATAAAAAAGACGGTTTTTCTAAAAAAGCCGTCTTTTGTTTTATAAATATAATACGAATTTGCGAATACATGCAAATGTTGCGAATATGCGAATTATGCAAATCTTAAAAACTATCTATTTTTTTCTTGATAAATTTTTTTGGCTTTGTAATTTTTTAAAATTAATTGGGTGCCTTGAAATAATTTTTTGGGTAATTTTTTGAGGCTAAACCATTTCCATTTTAAACATTTTTTAGGTTCCATGACTTTTGGAATTCCGCCTTTGTATTCAGCTAGAATTCCGATATTAACATAATGTTTGCCATCTGATTTTAGATATCTAAATTCTTCAGCTAGAGAAATTAATTTGCAATTTTTGACAATTAATCCGGTTTCTTCTTTTGTTTCTCTGATTGCAGTTTGAAAAAATGTTTCACCAAGTTCTAAATGTCCACCAGGAAAACACCATTCTCCAGAACCATGTGAACCTTTTCGTAAACCATATAAAACTTGTCCTTTTTTGTTTTTAATCATTACACCAATGCCAACTAACGGTCTTTTTTTGTCCATTAAATTAAAATTACTTGCTTAAATTTTATTATATCAAAATTTAAGCAAAGAAAAAAGCAACAAGATGTTGCTTATATTTTTATAAAAAAGAACTGCTAACGGAAATGAAGATCAGAGATCTGGATTGTGCCTTGCAGATCTGTTTCTGCGTTTGATGTATTCAGAATAACAATTGCGAATTTGTAGATTCGAGATGTTTCAAGCGGATTATTTTTATTACAGCCATACCAACTAGGGCGAGTGAAATCAGTGAAATTTAAGTTAACAATATCAAAGACATCATCTTCATTGCCGAATTCAAAGACTGGAGCTTCAAAATATCCGTCTCGGCAGTTTGATAGACTCTCATTATGTGTGTTGGGTCCGATGTCAGCAAGTTGCAAAGAAATTCTGGGCGAGCTTCCAACTGTCGGAATTGTTCTTAGCGTCAATCCGATTCCATCAAATTCTGAAGCATCAATTGGCGCAAAGGGAATATAGCTGAAGTGTGATAGTACGCCAGTATATGGTGTAAAACTTTGAGTTCGGTGTTGGGAAAATTTGTAGTGAAGTTCTAGACAGCAACCATTACCGACTGCTCCAATTGGGCATTGCTTGTTTACACTCCAACTGATTTGAGATTGTCCGTCAAATTTATTGTCTTGAAAAATTCCTAGATTTCCATTTGGGTAAATTGCGTCTGAATTGGAACTATTGCACATTGAGAGCAAGTTTCTATTATCTACTGTTAATGCAGTTTGGTATTGGATATCTTGTAGTTCTTGTAAATTTTGATCACATGTCGTAAGCTCGGTAGAGCTGGTTTCAAGATTTTGAGTGCATGTTCTATTATCTGATTGGCAAGTATTCAGCGATGTGTTGCAAGTAGCTTTGTCGGTATTGCATGTACTGATATTGTTGTTATATGTATTGAGATTCTCATTGAGATCGTTGATGCATGTTTGAAGATTGCCGATGCAGGATTCTTTATTATCGTTGCAGGTTTTGAGAAAGTTGTTGCAGTTGTTAAGATCATTATTGCACACATCCAAGTTGTTATTGATTTCAGTTTGTTCGCCTCCATCATTTTCGGAAGTAGTTTCACAATTGTAGCTAGAGATTTGTGCTAGACATAAAATAAAAATGTAAAAAGTACTAACTTTATGCAAATGGTTTTTTGTCATTCTGCATCCTCCTCTGTTTGCGCACAACTTCTTGTTGTGCTTTGGAATTTTTTAGCATACCAGTTTATAACTTTTTAGTCAACAATGCGGTAAGATTGCTAATTTTGGCAAAGAAAAAAGCAACAAGATGTTGCTAAATGTGCAAAAATATTTTTATATAATGTACAAGAAAAGTTGCTCCGAGACCAGAGCTGCGTGCGATGCTCTGTTCATGGCGGTGAGACTAAAGGGCAGCTTTGTCTTGATATCGCGGTGTGAGCAGCCCTTTTTGGTCTCGGAGCAAAAGTATGTTATATAAGAATAGTCTTGTTTAGAATAATTGTCAAATATTAATTTTATTTTTGTGCTAAGATATCTTGTTCAGAACTTGCTTTTTCATAAACATACCAAAGATAAAGCCTGACATTAGCTTCAACATTTAATGGATATTTATTTTGTTCACTAAAATTTTGATGAAGAGAAAGATAGGTTACTTCTTTTTTTTGCAAGTTTTGTTTATCTATTTTTTCTAATAATGGCTGGCCAGGTTTTTCTTGGATACTTCTTAGATAATGATTTAGATTTCCCATGCCTTCATTGTAGGCGAGCATGGCGAGATCCCAACGTCCATATTGATTATATAATTTTTTTAAATAAATTAGTGCAGCCCGAGTATTTTTTATTGGATCAAGTCTTTCATCTTCTTTTTTACTGACTTGCAAACCTAAAGATTCGGCAGTTGTTTTTTTAATTTGAAATAATCCGGCAGCACCACTTAATGAATCATGAAGTGATGGATTGCATCTAGATTCGTGCATTGCCATGCCTAGAGCGATAGCGAATGGAACTTTTTGTTCTTGTGCTTCTTTGAAAATAATTGGCGCGGCAATTTGGACGTATTCGAAAAGTTTGTCTAATTCTTTGATATTTTGATGATGTGTGTCAAATATTTCTTGGACTTGATTTTGGATGAGTTTTTCTAATTCTTGTCTTTGTTTTGGATTCTGATATTCAGCAGCTAATCCTTGTTGTTCAACAAAATCTTTTGGAAAATCAAGTGCTTGCTGAAAAATTTCTTCTTCTGATCCTTGAAATAATTTTTCTGATTTTTGTTCTTCTGGCAATATATTTTCTTCAAGTGATTCTGAAGTTTCATCATTTGTTGTTTGGCTTTCGATGATCGTTTCTTCCTCTCCTTCTGAAGGATAGGCAACTATAGTTCCCATAGTAAAAAGAAGGCCAATTGTTTTTAAGCCTTTTAATAAATTTTTTATTGGACTTAATTTTTCTCTTGGTTTTATTTTTTCTGGTCTTGGGCCATTAATTTCTATTTTCATTTTTTGTTTTATGTAGAGACGTGGTGTAGAGACGTAGCAATGCTACGTCTCTACACGAAATTTATTTTAAAATATAGACGACGATGTCGCCAACGTTGGTTCCTGTTCTGCCAGTTTCGATTAAAGAATTGCCAATTTTAGTGAAAAAAGAGTTGCTATCAAATTTTTTTAAGTAAGCTTTGATATCTAATTTTTGATCTTCTGCTTTTTTTGTAGTTTCTTGATCTGCTATAGCTCCGGCAACTTCTTTCATGAAATCATAACCATCTGTTGAACAACTAGCAATAGTAAAATTTCCTTCATATTCTTGATCAATGAAAGCTTGAAGTGTTGCTAAAACATAATGTTGGTTTCTGCCGCCTTTGCCATGATCAGCAGGTAATTTTGGAGTTGTTTCTCCGCCTAAAATTAGGCAATTATAATCTTTAAATTTTCCTTTTTTAATTTCTGATGCATAAAGATTAGCAGCTTCTTCTGGATTGCCTTGCATTTGGGCTGTTAATAAAATTGGCTCTAATTCTAATTCTTTGGCTTTTGCTTGCATTGAGCTTAAAGCAATTTTACTATTACCAATTAAAAAGTTATGGCAATTTTCTAGTTTTTCTGGCTCTAATTCTTCGAGAGTAATATTTTTTTCAAATAACGTAACAATACTAGGAGGAATTTGGTTTAGTAATTTATATTTTTCTAAAATTGAATATGCTTGTTTGTCAGTTGAAGTATCTGGAACTGTTGGACCAGATGCGATTGTTTCTAAATCATCGCCAATGACATCCGATAAAATTAAAGTAATAACTGGAATTGGCGAGAAAAATAAGCCTAATTTTCCGCCTTTAACTTGAGATATTTTTTTTCTAACTGTATTTATTTCTTTGATATCTGCTCCTGATGAGATTAAAACTTTGTTTAAGTTCTGTTCATCTTCTAAAGTAATGCCTTTGATAGGTGCTGGCATCATTGCTGATGTACCGCCAGAAATAAGGCAGATAATCAAATCATTTGGATTTATTTTGTGTTCATTTTTTAAAGCTAACATTTTTTTCATGCCGTCATATCCGCTTTGGTCTGGAATTGGATGGCTAGCTTTGTTAACTATTATTTTTTCTAATTTATAATCAGTATCAGGACAATTAATTATGCCAGCTGTAATATTATTTTTTCCTAAAACTTGTTCTAAACTTTCAGCCATTTTGCCAGTTGCTTTACCTGCTCCAATAACAAAAATTCGATCTTTAATAATAAATTCTTCTTCTTGGATTTTTAAGGTTTTTGTTTTTGAATCAAAATTAATAAAGTCTTTGACAATTTTGTCTGGCAAAACATTTTTAATGCCAGCTTCTAAAATTTCTAAGGCTTGTTTTCTTGTTTCTGTTGTTGCTAACTGTGATTTGTTTTTAATCATGGAGCTTTGGAAAATGGGAAATGGGAAATGGGAAACTTGCATCGTAAGGTTCTCAATTCTTAATTCTCAATTTTGAATTAATTTTATAATTGACTTTTTGTTATTATTATAATATTATATTTTGTTGTTGTTTGAATCCAGAGAAGAGGAGGAAGAGAGATGGCGATGGCACATTTACCAATAAATCGCGAACGTATGCTTCTCAATGGAATCATAGTCACTTCAGTTTGTGGTCATGATTTTAGGGTTGGAAAAGTTTTGACAGTTCATCTGGTAGATAATGAATTATGTCCTGAATGTAAATCCAAGGCATTAATTGATTTTGCTGGTGCATTGTATGCTTTTGAGCCCGAAAGGGAAGGAGGAGAGAGATGACACTACATCTTTATGCTGGAATGGGAAAGGTTGGAGAAAAAGAAGCTACTTCTTGTGGAAAGAATCTTTTGGTAAAAAAGCGTATGCCGGTATACTTGAATGATTCTAAAGTGTGTCAAGATTGTCTCAAAGAAGGTTGCCTTGCACCAGTTGCAGATCCAGCGATGGCTTTTGAAGCGCAACGGTTGTGTGTGATTACGGGAACTAAGGTGGTTAACACTGGTGAGATTTCTTTCAAATATCTGCATGAATCAGGAGCAAAACACACAATGATTTCAGAATTCTTTGGACATTATGGACATGTTTATCTTCGTGAAAAGGGCGAAAACGAAGTTGATCCTTTCAAACTGGCTCGTGGAGAAGAAGGTGCAATTGGACCAAATGGAATCTTGAAATGGGACATTGTTGTCGTAAAGTCAGGTCATGGAATTGTCATGCAAGGACATGTTGATGAGATGTTGCCAGATGAAAGAGGTCTGATGGAGTTGTTAAAAGATGTTCCAAAGTGTACGTTGTTGATGCAGAGAGATATTTTTGATCGTTTCGAGAATGCGTGTCAGATGATGGGAATTGAATTGGAGGTTCATCATTTTGATGGCGAATTGAGGACAAGTTGATCTTTTTGTAAACCGTTTTTGACGGTTTTTTTTATTTTATAAATTTTTTCTGACATTTAATGGCTTCATTAATACAATCTTCTGGCTTGTAGCCTAAATCATCGCAAAATCTAATGGTAGAAAAAATTATATTGCCTAATTCTTTTTTTAATTCTTTATCAGTATGAATTTTTTTATCTTTTGGTGAGTTTCTTTCATATCGGCAAATATCGCCAAAGACTTTGCCTAGCCTAACAATAATTTGTGATAAATTCAATTTTTGTTGGCCCCAAATTTTACGAGATTGTTGTAATAAATCTTGAATTTCCATATTTTTATTTTATAAATTTAAATCTTGGAATTTTTTTATTTTTAACGATTATTTTTTCTAAAAAATTTTTAATTGGACGGACCCAAATTTGTTTTTTGCCATATTCAGCTTGATAAATAACTAGATCTTCTAATGTTTCGCTATGTTTGGCAATGCTAATAACTTTGTATTTTTTGCCTTTATAATGTTGGTATAGGCCTAATTTGATTTGAGGCATAATAATCTATTTTTATTTGACTTGGAATTTTGAAACCGAATTTTTTAATATATGTTTTTAGATCTGATTGGCTGGCAATAGTTAGAGTTCTTGGATTGATTTCTTTTAAATTAATCCATTTTATTTGTGAACATTTTTCTGGCTCTAGAATTTTTGGTTGACCTGATTTGTATTTGGCGATGAAAGTAGTTGAGACCCAATGTTGTTTTTCGGTTGGCATGATGTGATTTACAAATTCTAAAAATTCCATAATTTCAATTTCAAAACCATATTCTTCTTTAATTTCTCTAATTGTTGCATCTTCACATTTTTCTCCAAATTCAACTGATCCGCCTGGAAAATCCCAAAGTCCTTTTTCATTTCTGGCTTTTATTCCTCTTTGTGCTAAAAAAACTTGGCCAATATTATTAAAAATCATTGCACCAGTTCCGACACCTATATAATCAATTCCTTTGCGTAAAATTTTTGAAGGCATAAAATTATTTGTTGTTAGAAAGTAGAAATCTGTTTTCTATTTTCTGTTTCCTAAAATCAAATCCATTTTTTCTTTCGGAAATAAATTAACATTGAAATCGCGACCATTGCCATAATTACGAGAACTGCTGGATAGCCCCAAGGAGATCTTAGCTCAGGCATAAATTCAAAATTCATTCCATATAGTCCTACAATAAAAGTTAGCGGGATAAAAATTGTTGCAATCATTGTTAGAACTTTCATGATTTCATTCATTTTATTGCTAATTGTGGAAAGATAAATTTCAATCATGCCAGCCAGAATATCGCGCAAGGTTTCAACATTTTCAATTACTAATACTGTATGGTCATAAATATCTCTTAAATAGATTTTTGTATTTTCGTTAATCAGAGGTGATTCTTCGCGTTGCATTCTGCCGATTACTTCGCGTAAAGGCCAAATAGATCTTCTTAAATCAATTATTATTCTTTTGAGATTATTTATATCTTGAAGCGTACTGGAATCTGGATCATGCAATAATTTTTCTTCAACATCCTCAATTTTATCACCTAATTTTTCGATGACTGTGAAGTAGTTATCAACAATTGCATCAATTAGCGAGTAGCATAAATAGTCGGTGCCGAGTTTAGAAATTTTGTTTTTGCCAGTTTTGATTTGACTGCGGACAGGATCAAAAACGTCGCCTCTTATGCCTTCTTGAAAAGAGATAACAAAGCCTGAACTTAGAATTAGACTGATTTGTTCTGAGGCTAATTGATTTATGTTATTGTTTTGATAATAAACCATTCTTAAAACAATATAAATATATTCGCCATAATCTTCAAGTTTTGGGCGTTGTCTTGTATGATAAATGTCTTCAATCACAAGCGGATGCAATCCATAGCATTTGCCAAGCTGTTCTAATGCTTGCCTTTGTTGGAGTCCGTCAATATTGATCCAGGTAACTGTCGGTTTGTTTTTGAATGGAAAGCATTCAGTTATCGATTTGATTGTTTTTTCTTGATAACTATCTTTACTATAATCGATAAGACTAATTCTTGATCGTCGTCGATGTTTTGGTAATAGTTTCATAAATTTTATATTTGTTTTTAGTAATTAGAAATGAGAAGTGGGAGATGAGAATTGAGAATTCTAAATTTAAATTTATTTTTATTTTGAAAAATGTATCAAAAATATATTTCAGATATATTATAGTCTTTTAAAGTCAGACAATCAAACTTTATTTTGTCTCTTCTAAAATTATTTTTTTCTTGAATCCGCCTCGTTGTAAAATCTTCTTGATTCTAATAGCTTCTAGTTTTCTTTTGGTAATTTTTTTAGTTGTGCAAATAGCATAAATGACTTCTAAGATATCGGCTATTTCTTCAATATTTTGATCTTTTTTAAATTCATCAATTTCTTCTTGAAGTTTTTCAATTAATTTTTGTCGATATTCTTTTTGTTTAGCAACATGGGTAATTGGAATTGAACCAGATTTTTTAATAATTTGTGGAATTTTGTCTCGAACCAATTTATTATATTTCATATATTTTAATATTTAAATATTATATTATTTTAACCCTAAAATATTAAACTTACAACCATGTGGATTACTTTTCTTATGAAGTGTGATAAAATATTATTATCATTTTTAAATTCAAAACAAAACAACAACTTGAAGGAGGGGAAAATGCGAGTGATAAAGGCAGCTCATTTGTTGTTTGCAAGAAGTTTGCCAAACAGAGGTTCAAAGTTTGTTGCACAATGTGGAAAGGAGTTGCAATTTGAAGGATTTTTGCCTAATGACATGGTTGATAATAGAATGTGTAAAGAATGCGCTGAAAGGATAAATGGTTTTTCTGTTTTATCAAGTCATGCTGGATTGAAATGTTTTGTCGTTTTAGAATTTAGCGAAAATGTTTGACAATATTGTTTTGATTTCGATCGTTCTTTTTTGACCCATTTCGGGTCTTTTTTATTTGTGGTATATTATTAATGTAAGTTTTATTAATTAAAAACAAAAATTATGAAAAAGAAAATTTTTGGAGTAACTTTGAGTTTTTTCTTTGTTGCTTTAATTATGTTTTTGGCAACACCAGTATTGGCAGCTACGCCAGGAGCAAACAAAAAAGTATTTTTTGTTCATCACTCAACTGGACAGATTTATTGGGACAATGGTATGAAGACTGCATTAAATAATAATGGATATACTGGCAAGGCGCCATGGTGGGATGGTGGAACTGATCCAATTGATTTTCCGACTTTATTCTCTGATTTTAATTCTTGGGCAACATTTGGAAATGCTGATATAATTATTTTTAAATCATGTTATCCAGCAAGTGCAATTAGTTCAAAAGCGATGTTAACTCAATACAAAGCTTGGTATAAAGAATTATTTAGTGTTTATAATAGCCATCCAAATAAATTGTTTGTACCAATGTCGACACCGCCATTGCCAAAAGCAATGACAAATATTAATGAGGCGAATAGAGCAATCAAATTTAATAACTGGTTAGCAACGACTTATGTTGCAAAATATCATGAGAAATATCCATCAAGAACTAATTTATTGCCTTATCAATTGCACAAAAAATTGATGAATGACAATGGATATTTGGCAGCAAAATATGTTGCAAATCCATATGATGGTCATCCAAATGCAAAATCTGGTACTAGAGTTGGAAATACTTTAGTAAATTTGCTGAATAATTATTTTGCAAATTAAAGAATAAAATTAATAATTAAAAGCCAAAGAAATTGATCTTTGGTTTTTTTATTGACAAAATTTTAATTATAGTGTATAGTCTAATGTCAAGGGATAGCACCTTCCACCTTCGAAGGAGGGGCGAAATGTCTCAGGAAAATGAGAAGATTCTTGGAATGTCAATTCGGAAGGGGCCAAGAATGATTTATTCGAAGTATGGAGCAACTGGCAAGTTTTGTCCGCCGGATATGGAATATTGTTGGATTTGCGGACATGTTGCCAAGCTTGAAGATTTTTTGAAGGACAATAAGTGTCCAAATCCAAGCTGTACTTTTCCAGAAGGCTGGAACGATTGATTAATTGTACTTTTGTAACTGTTTAGCTTGCTAGGCGGTTTTTTTATTGACTTAATCGTAATTTAAGATATACTTTTTTGATGCTGAACTTTTTAAAATAATTTCGTTAAGTTCTGGCGGACAATGGTCCGTCTTCGTCCTGCCTTCGTTTCACTACGGCAGGCAAGTCTGCGGAGCTTCGGCGAACAAGGGAGGAAAGACGATGAGTGGACAATGGGCGAGATGGGATCAGGATCCGACTAAGATCCAGCTGGTGGCAAGTGATCCAAATTTCAATTTTGATCTGACAAAACTTGAAATGGGAGATCAGCTGTTTGTAACCTATGGTAAATTTGCAGAAGCACGTGATATTTTCGTTATTGTTACTCCTGCAACTGGGTATACGAATAAGGATAGGGCTAGGGCTTTGACTGTATTGCCGGAAGATAAGATTCAAAGAACGGAGGTGATGATTGGTGGTTCTTGTACTCATAATCCTGGATCTCCTCTTGGTTTTTCATCAATGACTTTTGGGAATTTGACAATTGGCAGAGATTATATTTTCTGGATTGCCGGAACTGATTGTGCATTCATTAGATTTCATGTTCGCAAGATTCAAGTAATCCGCAAGGCAAAAGCTGAAGCTTGATTGGTTCTTTATTTTGGTATCGTAACATTGTTACGATTTTTTATTGACTTAATCGTATTATTCTATATAATTTTTGGTATTGTACTTTATCAAAATAACGTTCATTTTTTTTGAACATTTGGATAAGTATCGGACGATGGGTCCGCCTTCGTTCTGCGGAACTACGGCGGACGATGGAGGAAAAAGGAAATGACTGGATTTAGGGAAATTCTAGCTATGCCATTGGACGAAGCTTTGAATTTGGCAAGGCAAATCAGAAGGTCAAATTTTTCTGGAATGCACCAGATTCGAGTGGCAAGTGGTTATTTGATTTCTGAGAGATGCAGTGCAGATTGCAAATTTTGTGGTTGGAATAATAGGATTATTCCAATTGAAGAAAGGCCTAAGCTTGATGCTGCTACTTTGCAAAAAGAGCTTACTGAAATACGAGACCAGAGACAGGGATTGGAACTTATTAACAATACGCAAAGGATTAATGCAAAGTTGTTGTCGGAATTGGAAAGATTCAGATTTGCATGCCAACATTGCAGAGTTGGATTGAATATTGGGCTTTCAAGAGAAATTGGAAATTTTCAATTTTTACAAGAAATGGGCTATGCTTATTATGTTAATGATTTGGAAACTGCTCCGCGAATTTTTGGAAGGATGGTAACATCGCATGATTGGGCAGAAAAGCTTGAATCAATGCATCTGTGTAAAGAAGCTGGATTGTCACTTCATTCAGGTTTTATTCTTGGCTTGGGTGAGGAAGATGCTGATTTGGAAATTATCTTTCAAAAATTAAAACAATTCCAGGTTGATGGAATTGTAATTAATTTTTTTACTCCGATTCATGGTGTTGATTTGCCTTCAGGCTTGATTAGTCCTTTGGAAGTTTTACGAAGATTGGCTCAACTTCGAATTGCTTTTCCGAATACTTCGTTAGTTTTGGGAGGCGGTAGAAAAAGTTATCTTGGTGAAGGATTGATCAGAGTGGCATTTGAAATTGTGGATACGATTTATACTAGAAGTTTTTTGAATCATGGCAATCCATATTGGTTGAAAGAAGGCGAGATTTTGGAGGATTTAGGTTATTAGTTCTTTGACAGTGCTTTGCGCTGTTTTTTTATTCTGTTGTTTTGCCATCAAATTCTGGTCCGTTTTTTGTTGCTTCTTCTTTTGTGGCTCTGACAATTCCATCTTTGTGATGAGCAGGAGAATAAATTGTATATAGTTTTAGATCTTCAGTGTCTGAAGTATTAATAATATTATGTTGTGCACCTGACGGAACAACAATTGCAGATCCGTCTTTTAAATCATATTCATTGCCATCAATTATGCATAATCCTTGGCCTTTTTCAAAACGAAAAAATTGGTCATTGTCATTATGAACTTCCATGCCGATTTCTTCTTTTGGTTTCAAGCTCATTAAAACTAATTGACTGTGTTTGCCTGTATATAAGACTTTACGAAAATTGGTGTTTTGTAAAGTTTCTTGTTCGATGTTGGCGTTGAATCCTTTCATATTTTTGTTGTTAAGTTAATAAGTGTTATTAATTATTTATAAAGTTTTGAGATTTGAGGATGTTTTGTAAAGATTTATCAATTTTAACGCGGAATAACGCGGAAGCGAACGCGGAAGAAGCGGAAACTATTTTTATGTTCGGCTGCGTTTGATGCCAATTATTATGCCTAAAATTAGGCCGATAATTATGAATAAAATTACTGTATAAATATAACTAAGTCCAGCCTGACTATTTGGAAATAAAATTAAGGCGATTAACCAGGAAAGAAAGTAGCCTAAAAGTCCGCCTAAAATTGTGTAAAGTGGAATGACGAAAATTGTTTTTATCCTCCTTCGTCTCGAGACTTCCATCTTCGCTTTTGCTCCGATGGACAGGTCGGAGGACAAGGAATTTTTCTTTATTTTTTGTTTCATTTATTTTTGTGGGATGCCGTATTGGTTAACAGTTTTATCAAAAAAGATTGGAACTTGAGGAGGAAAGAAAGTTAATACCATAAAAGTAAAAGCAATTAAAATTAAGCCAATTGCAGCAACTGAATCAAAATTAGTTTTTAATTTAAATTTATAAAATTTTAGACAAACTAGACTGCAAAGAATGGCGCCAATAATGAATGAGCTGATGTCAACAAATAAAATGCTTTCTTTAGTAAAAAAGGTATAGCTATAAAAAATGATGACAATTGTTAATTCCATTGCAATAATTCCTAAAAATTTGGCAAGGAAAAAATTGTGAACTAATTTATTGATAAAAAAGTACTCTAAAATCATGAAAATGAACAAGGCCCAAAAGCCAAGTTTCAGATGTTCCCAAACGCTTTCATTGACTGGCGCAAATAATGCAACAAATTCGGAATTATTTGAAATTTGATAAATAAAATGCAGGAAAGAACCGAAGAAGATTACAAATAATGTTGAAGCGATTTCCCAATTTATGATTTTTTTGTTTGTTTTCATTTTTGTTTGTTTTTATTTTTAAAATAAATTATTTGCCGTATCTTTCAACAAAAAATCCTAATAGCGCACCTAAAATTAAGGTCATTATAATAATAGGTAAGAGTGAGAATGGTTCCTTCCATCCAATCATGATTGCAGAAGGCAATAAGACAATAAAAGAAATAATTATTCCTTTGGCGATGCCTTTAATTTTTAAATTTGTTGAGGCAATAAAAAATCCTGAAATAATCCAAAAAGAGAATGCAGAAAGATTTGCATCCCAAGTTAATTTTTGAAGAATCATTGGAATAATATCGATTATTCCAGCTATTATTCCAAGTAAAATTCCAAGTTGTATTTTTTTCATATTTATAATTTATTTTTAGTATTCTTTAATTTCTTGGATAATCTTTGAAGTTGGTTTGCGATACTGGAAATACTTTTGGTCGTCGATATATTATTGGATTTGCTGTTCTTGTGTTGGATTCTTCGGCATTTTGTTTTTGAGATGTCAAGATTTGTTGATCATTGTAGTAATTTTGATTTATTTTTTTCTTGAATTGATAGAATTTATAAGTGCCGAAAAAGAAAAAGGTTGATCCGATTGTCAAAGTAATTAAGCCGATAATTAGATAGAAAGTAGTAGGTAATAATTTTATGATTGAGGCGCCTAAAATTATGAAGGCAAGAGAAGTTCTGACA
The DNA here is from genome assembly GCA_041662665.1 of Patescibacteria group bacterium. Lineage (NCBI taxonomy): Bacteria > Patescibacteria group bacterium. The sequence continues at coordinate 133,965 of JBAZSC010000002.1, read as the reverse complement.
TAAGATAAAAAAGTTCGTTCATTGGCGAGGTTGGTGCGGTCTAAGGCAAGATGGTCTCTGAGAATCAAATTGTTAACTTTATTTTTCATTTATTTAAAATTTAATTTTATCGCCAATATTGATCTGATTATTATTGCAAAATCCAGCAATAACTTCAATAGTAAATTGGACTGGTTTTTTTGATGGAATTGATATTTCGCTAAGTGGCACAGTATTATTGTGAATATCAGTTATTTCTTTAAGTTTGTTAACATAAATAATGTCTAATGGAATCAAAGTATTTTTCATCCAGAAAGATAATTGTTTTTCATTATCAAAAAGAAATAGCATTCCGGAATTTTCTGGCATTGATTTTCGCCACATTAGACCTTTTGCTCTTTCTTGATCATTTTCGGCAATTTCAATGTCAATTGTAGTAATTAAGCTATTGTCTTTTTTGAGAAATTGAAGCTCGCCATTTTTGGTAAAAGTTGGAGCGACTTTATTTGTTAATGTTTGATTCTTGTTTTTTTGAAAAAAATAAGCAGATATTGTAATTACTGAGATAAAAAACAGAATCAAAGCGAGAATGATTATTTTTGTATTTCTATTAAGGATTTTTTTGTGATTATTTGTATAAAAATTCCAATGCATGAAGTACTAGTAGTGCTGGCCAAACTAATGCTTGTAGAAATCCTAAGACGCCCATCCAGAATCCTTGTGCATGGCCAATGTAATAAACTGCAGCGCCGATGAAGCCGAGGCAATAGATTGCGCTAGATGATCCGGTGTAAACTTTTTCTTTCATGTTTTTGTTTTTAATTATTTATAATTTTTAATTAATGTATCAAAATTATTATATAAATTTTCAATTATATTAATTATTTTTTTATCAGTACTAAGTTGCGTTGCTATTTTATCGAATTCATCTATATCTTGATTAGAAAAAAATATTTTTGATGAAAAATTTTGTATTGATTTTTTATTAGGATAATGAGAAAACAATTGTTGAAGCATTGTGTGCCATTTTTTTATATCCTCTTTTTTTAATCCTAAATTTATTTCATCTATTAAAATATCATTAAAATAATCAATATATTCTTGCCAATTTTGGACATGATTATATAATATTCTGTCTTCAGCTAATTTTAGGCCAAGAAGAGAAAATCTTGATTGAGGAAATAATTTATAGGTATTATTTTTTACGATAAAATCTTCTCTAACTTGATCTACAATTGAATGAAATTTTAATCCTGCTAAAAAACTATTTTCTTTTTTTAAATCATTCATTTTGATATTTTCGAAATGTGTTTTTTCTCTTTCGATGACTTTTAGATACCTGATATCTGGAAGGCAAGTGCCAACAAAAAATTCTTTTTTATTTCTGTCTTTAAAAAAGTTATCAAATATTTTTGCGGTTAAGATAATATGGGTGATTGGGGAGGCCATAAATATAAATTAATTTGTATGAAAATCAATTTTGTTTATATCAATTTTGTTGTAATCAACTGTTATTTCTTCTCCAATATGAATATCCTTAATCGCAATATTATCTTTATCCGGCGTGCCTAGGTTTTCAGTATTTGGATTATCTGAATGATTCGTGAATCTTGCATTATCGATATTGAGAAAAACATAATCCTTACCAATATCAACAGAATAAGTATTGAAAAATTCTTGAGCTAATTTTGGAATATCTTTTTTGGATATTTTTATATCAATAATGGGGTTATAAACCCAAGTTGATTGACCTTTTTTAATTTCTTGATCTGCAATTAATCCAATTCCTTTTCCTTCGATTTCTTTAAGCTTTGTTTTTACTACAAGCATGTTTTTATAAACTTAAATTAATTTAAAATTATTTTTGTACTGTTATTTTATTGTGTATTGAGAAAAAATATTTATTAATCTTTTGTTTTAATTAATACTCCATTTTTTCTTTAATATTTTGTTTTGGGCGAAGGCAGTGGGAATTAAGAGGGGATGCCTGAGCCTAAAACATCTCTGCGTGTTTTATTTCGGTGATCTTAACTTTTTTACTCCATTATTTGTTAAAAGCGATTTCATCTGAATTATTGCAGTGATATTTAATTTTAAGATTCGATCTTTCTGAGAAAGTCCTTCACGAATCAACAATGCGTTTATACTTTCAAGATTGGACAAAACTACTAACTGTTCAATTGTGGCGTAATCTCTAATATTTCCTTTTAACTTTGGATTTTGATCTCGCCATATTTTTGCAGTTATTCCAAACAATGCCATATTGAGCAAATCCGCTTCGTTGGCATATTTTGAATTAATTTGATTTTTGGTCAATTCAGGTGGGATTAGATTTTCTTTAATAGCATCAGTATGTATTTTGTAATTAACCTTTGCTAATGTTCTTTGGAGATTCCATTCAAGATGAAGATTTTTTGATTCATCTTCTTTGAGACGTTGAAATTCTTTAATAATATATAATTTGAATTCAATGGAAATCCATGAAGCAAATTCAAATGCAATATCTTTATGCGCAAATGTTCCACCATATCTTCCTGATTTTGAAATAATTCCAATAGCACCTGTTGATTCAATCCATTTCTTGGGAGTCATTGTAAAACTATTTAATCCCGCTTGTTTTTTAAACCCGTCGAATTCGACGGGTTTAAAACTTGGGTTATACATAATCTCCCAAAAACCTAATAGTTCCAATGTATTTCTATTCCTGAGCCAATTTTTTATAATATCATCTGTATTGACAGGATCTTTATGTCTTGCGATATCAGTTAAAGAGATATAATCATTTTTGTTATTTTTAAAGGTAACGATTTCGTAACCTTTAACATTTAGTTTTGTGTTTTTTGACATTATAATGATTTTATTAATCTTTTGTTTTAATTAATACTCCATTTTTTCTTTGATATTTGCGATTTTTATTCTTTTTAACTTTTTTTAAAATTTCTTTTTCTAGATCAATTTTTAAAATTTCTGAAATTCCAAGAAGATAGATTGCAACATCTGCTAATTCTTCGCCTAAATCTGGCAATTTTTTGCGGTAGGCATTATAGGCTTCTGCAAGCTCGCCATAGGTTAAGGCAAATTCAAAATTGATATCAGTGGTGTTGAATTTTTTGGCGACTTTATTTTGGTAAATTTCTTTTTGGAGTTTTTTGAGGTTGAGCATAAATTTTGAGCTTATTTTAGATAATAAAAGGTTGCAATTGTATATTTCTGGAAGTTGATATTGAAATTTTATCGTTAATTATATCTTTAGCTTGATTTTTTAAGAATTTTTTTTCAATGCATTCGATTATTTTTTTGCGTAAATTTTCAGTAATTAATTTTGAGTTCGGATTTGTATTTCTATAGGTAACTAATCCATCAATTATAATTTCTTCCTTTTTAATTGAATATGGTATCAAAAAAATTTCTGAAACAAAATGACTTATGTTTTTTCTATTAATAAAGTTTTTAATTTCTTCATCTAAACTTTTCAATAAGTTAGGAGTCCAATTTTCTAGTCCAACAATCAATAATCCTGAATCTGTTCTGATTTGTTTCATTTCTGCTTTTTTTTGAATATTTTTAGCATAGGTTTTATGAAGTCCAGAGAAAGAAAAAGAATACTGAAAATTTTTTTCTTGACCTAATATTTGGTATCTTTTGATTGTATTTTTAATTTTCTCGTTTGGAAGGAATGTTAATGGAATTGAAATATATTCCGTTCTATTTGTGAAATAGATTTTGATTTCTAAATTGTCAGATTCATATATTGTTTCTTTTTTTTCTTTAATAAATTTTTTTATTTTATCCATTATTATTCCGCATGTTTTCTTTCTTTCTTGTTCCTTAAAGATTTTAAAAAAAATATCTATTTGAAAATAATTACAATTTTCAATAAGTTTCAATTCGTTTTTGATTGTCTCGGTAAATTTTTTTAATTCAGATTGAACGGTTTTTAAATTGTATATTTCTATATCAAAATCATATTCATTAAGATACATATCAGCCCTATTATGCTCATATATAAATTTGAATTTTTTTCCAATGATATCAATTAATTTTTTTTCAAAATTATCATTCATAAAAATTGATGATTAGTTTCTTACGAGTAATATAACATTTTTCCTTGTATAAAGTAATACTTTTCTTATTGTTTTTGTCTTATAATAAAGCTATAATTAGATGTTAATTGATTCGAACCCCTGCCGTGGGCAGGGTAGAAAAAATTATGTTTGGTAAACCATCTGAAGAAATAAAAGAAAAATTGGATATTATTGATGTGATTTCAGAATATATCCAATTACAACCTGCTGGCATGAATAATTTTAAAGCAAGGTGTCCTTTTCATAACGAAAAAACGCCTTCTCTTTTTGTGTCTAAAGATAAACAAATTTTCAAATGCTTCGGCTGTTCCGTCGGAGGTGATATATTCACTTTTGTGATGAAAATGGAAGGATTGGAATTTGTTGATGCATTAAGAATTCTTGCGAACAAAGCTGGAGTTGAATTAAAAAGAGAACAGCCAGAATTTTATTCTAAGCGAGCAAAAGTTTTAGAAATTTTAAAATTATCAGCTGAATATTATCATCAAGCATTATTAAAAAGTAAAAGCGGACAAATTGCGCGAGATTATATTATTTCTAGAAAATTAAAACCAGAAACAGTTCAGCAATTTAAATTAGGATTTTCGCCTGATGATTGGGAAATGCTATCTAGATTTTTGCGTTCTCGTGGGTTTAAAGATGATGAGATTTTGGCTTCGGGTTTAGTGGTACCTAGACGAAGTAATCAGGAAACAGAAAACAGAAAACAGAACCTTGGTTATTATGATAGATTTAGGTTTCGTTTAATGTTTCCGATTTGGGATGGGCAGAATAATGTAGTTGGATTTACTGCAAGGCAATTACGTGAAGAAAAAAATATGGGCAAATATATTAATACTCCGCAATCATTGGCTTATGATAAAAGCAGAGTATTGTATGGATTGAATTTTGCAAAATCGGAAATTAGGCGAGAAGACCAAGTCATTATTGTAGAAGGAAATATGGATGTGATTGCCTCGCATCAAGCAAATGTTACAAATGTAGTGGCATCTTCTGGAACTGCGCTAACATCAATGCAAATTGATTTAATAAAAAGATATACAAATAATGTTGTTTTTTCTTTTGATATGGATTTAGCTGGAAATATGGCAACGCAAAGAGGAATCGATTTAGCATTGGAATCTGGATTAAATATTAAAGTAACAATGCCAGAAAAAGATGGGAAAGTGAAAGATCCTGATGACATTATAAAAACTGAAGGTGTAAAGGTTTGGAAAGATGTGATTAATTCTGCAAAATCAATTATGGATTATTATTTTGAAAGTAATTTGAGCAAGTTAGATTTGGCAAAAGTAGAAGATAAAAAAGCAATGGCAAAATTTTTATTGCCTAAAATTAAAAAGATTTCTGACAAAGTTGAGCAGGCATTTTATTTGCAAAAACTAGCTGGATTGATTTCTGTTGGTGAAGATGTTTTGCGTGATGAAATGCGAATTTTGGTTGAGCGTTCTGAATATAAAAAACCATCCGCCTTCGCTCCAACTGCGGTTGGAGCTTCGGCGGACAATGAAAGTGAAACAGATTTATTGCAGGAACGGTTATTCGGTTTGATTATGAGTAATTTTCATAATTTTAAGAAGCTGGAAAATTTCGATTTAGGGCTATTTAATGAGCGGATAACTTCACTTTACAAAGAAATAAAAGCGTATTATAATAATACTAAATCATTTGAGTTCCATTCTTTTTGTTCTGAATTAGAAAAGGATTCGGCTGGTTTGACTTTATTTGCTAAAGAATTGGTTTTAGGGATCGAAAAAGAACAAAGCCAACGTGAGAGAGGCGAGATTTTTGTACCAAATGATGAGATTGATAAATGCTTGAAAAGATTGATTGAAATTGATTTAAAGAAAAAAATGGTTGAAATAGAGGCAGAAATGCGAAATGCAGAAGTTGCAAAAGATGTTAAAAAAGTCACAGAATTAAGTACACAATTCAATATTTTGTCACAGAAGTTAAAATATTAGGGATTAAATATTTAGTATTTAAAATATTAAATATTTAGTAACTTTTATTATATGGCAAAAAAGAAAAAAAATATTAAGAAAATTTCTAGAAAAATGAATAAAAAGATGGACAAGAAAAATGCTAGAAAAAATATTGCCAAGAAAAAAGAAAAAACTGGCAAGGAGTTTTATTGCCAAATGTGCAAGAAATATCATGTTAAAAATTCTAGTATTGGAAAATCTCATTTTAGAAAATCAAAATTAAGAAAGAAAGGTCGTCCGCAAAGGATGTTTATAGAAAGAAAAGAAATCAAAAAAGAAGATATTGATTATTTGATTCGCAAAGGACGAGAACAAGGTTTTGTTACTGAAAATGAAATTATTTATACTATTCCTTATTTAGAAGATCATATTGATGTTTTGGAAGATTTGATTGATGAATTTATCAGAAATGGCATTGCAGTAAAACAGCCTGAAGAAAGATTGATTATGGAAGAAAAGAAAGAAAAAGAAGGATCTAAAATTGATTTGAGTGCGTTATCTTCTGATTCGATTCAGATGTATTTGAGAGAAATTGGCAAGGTACCATTATTAAAAAATGCTGAAGAAGTTGATCTAGCAAAAAGAAAAGATGCTGGAGATCAAGAAGCTTTCAAAATGTTAGTTGAAGCTAATTTGAGATTGGTTGTTTCCATTGCTAAAAAATATACTGGACGTAATTTGACTTTGCTTGATTTGATTCAGGAAGGAAATATGGGTTTGTTTAAAGCTGTTGAAAAATTTGATTATCGCAAAGGCTATAAGTTTTCAACATATGCAACTTGGTGGATTAGGCAAGCTATTACTCGCGCATTAGCTGATCAATCAAGAACAATTAGAATTCCAGTACACATGGTTGAGACAATTAATAAATTTACTCAAGTAGAAAGAAGATTAGTCCAGGAATTAGGTAGAGAGCCATTGCCAGAAGAAATTGCCTCTGAAATGGGAATTGAGATTGACAAAGCAAGAAATATAATTAAAATAAATCAAGACACTGTTTCTTTAGATACTTCGGTTGGTGAAGATGATGATGAAAGCACGTTATCTGATTTTATTCAGGATGTAAAAAGTGTTTCTCCAGATCAATCTGCAGCTTTAAGATTATTGAAAGATCATATCAAAGAAGCAATTCAATATTTGACTCCAAGAGAACAGAAAATTTTGGAAATGCGTTTTGGTTTGGTTGATGGAGTTGGACATACATTGGAAGAAGTAGGACGAGAATTTGGAGTAACACGTGAACGTATTAGACAGATTGAAGCGAAAGCACTTGAGAAAATTCGCGCTCATGATCTAGTAAAAAAACTTAGAGAGTATTAGTTGTTTGGTGAGATCTTTTTTTGAAATAACAAAATAACTAAATAACATAATAACAAAATAGAATTATAAATTAGAAATTTTTAATTTAATTTAGTTATTTATCATTTTGTTATTTATAATTAGTATTATTCCCGGGTAGCGCAGTGGTAGCGCAGTTGGCTGTGAAAGTTCGCAGCTTCCAAAGGAAACTTTGGAATGATAACAAGGTGAATTGCTGGAAGCCTAAGTTTATAATAAATATGGTAATCAGCAGCCAAGATCAATATAAATTATTGATAAGGTTCAGAGACTATCCCGAAAGGGAGTACTATTCTTTTTTTAGAATAGGAAGCGCCTTGCTCCAGATTTTTATAAAGTTTTTATAAAAATTGGATGATGATATAGTCCACCCCTTTTAGAAATATAAGGATAAGTGTAACCAATTGGTCGTCGGTTCGAATCCGACCCCGGGAGTTTCTGAAAACAAGGTTAAATGCCTTGTTTTTTGTTGCAAAGCTTTATGGTATAATTATTATAATATGTTTTGTTAATATAAATTATGATTTATTTAATCGGCGGTCCTCCAAAATGTGGAAAAACTACATTATCAAAAAAAATATCAAAGTTATTTGGTATTCCTTGGGTTTCAACTGATACGCTTCAATGTGTAATTAAGCGATATATAGATAAAGATGATTTATCAAAAAGTTTTCCCACCTGTGATCAGCGTTGCAAAGATAATGATGAAAAATATTCTAAATATTCATCAATAGAAATTTTTGAGGCTTATCAACAGCAAGCAAAAACTGTTTATAAAGCTATTGAAATGTTTGCTGAATGTGAAATTGCTGATGGTAATGATTTTGTTATTGAAGGTTATCATATTGAGCCAGAGTTGGTTGTAAAATTAAATTTAAAATATCCAAAAAAAATTAAGAGTATTTTTCTCGTAAAATCTGATGAAGAAAAATTTATTGCTGATATTAAAAAAACCACAACTCCAAATGATTGGATAATTGCAAGGACAAAAAATGAAGAAACTTACAAAAAAATTGCAAAGATGATTTGTGAATACGGAAATTATTTTGAAAAAGAAACTAAAAAATATGGTTTAAAATTATTTAATGTGGATAATGATTTTGATAGTAGAATTAAAGAGGCAGTTGATTATTTAATGGCTAAGTAAATATTATGAATAAACCAATTACAACATTATTTATGTTAATGTCTGTTGATGGAAAAATTTCAACTGGTAATGTTGATGCTCTAGATGTTGATAAAGATTTTCCGAAGATAAAAGGGATCAAAGAAGGATTAAAACAGTATTATGATATTGAGAAAACAACGGATATTAATTCTTTGAATTCTGGCAGAGTTTTAGCAAAAATTGGAGCAAACAAAATTCAAAAGAATATAATTAAAACTCCAGTCAATTTTTTAATTATTGATAATGAGCCACATCTAGATAAAATTGGTGTAGATAATTTTATCAAAAAAAGTAAAAAATTGTTTATCATTACAACAAATAAAAATCATCCAGCTTTTTTAAGAAAAGATGCTGATAATCTCGAAATTATTTATTATGAAAATGAAATTGATTTTGTAGATTTATTTAGAAAAATAAAACAAGATTTTGGAATGAAACGTCTGACAATCCAGACTGGCGGAACTTTGAATTCTATTTTTTTAAGAAATAAATTGATTGATAAAATTTTAATTGTTGTAGCTCCGGCATTAATTGGCGGTAAAGAAACTGCATCTTTGATTGGTGGAAAATCATTATCTTCGATTGATGAACTAAAAGAGATTAAAGCTTTAAAGCTAGTTAATGTGAAAAAGTTGAAAGACTCATATGTTTATTTGAAGTATGATGTTATTAATGAAACAAAAATTGATTAATTCTGTAGTTTAAATAATATGAATATGGATAAAATAAATACAATAACTAAAATTGCTATTTTTAGGAAAAAAGAAATTCGGAGAATTATTTTTAATAATGAATGGTGGTTTTCGGTTAATGATATTATAGAGATTTTGACAGGTACCAAAAGACCTAGAAAGTATTGGAGTGATTTAAAGAGAAAGCTCTTGAAAGAAGGATATTTTCAGTTGTCCGAAAAAATCGGACGACTGAAAATAGTAGCGAATGATGGTAAAAAGTATTTGACTGACTGTGGAAATACAGAAACAATTTTTCGTATTGTTCAAACCGTTCCATCGCCAAAAGCAGAGCCTTTTAAACGATGGTTGGCAAGAGTTGGTTATGAGCGAATAAAAGAAATTGAGGATCCAGAATTGGCAATAAAAAGGACTAGAATGATTTATAGGGCTAAAGGATATCCAGAAAGCTGGATTGAAAAGAGGATGCGAGGAATTGAGGTACGAGAAACTTTAACAAATGAGTGGAAAAAGAGAAGAGTAAAAGAAGGTCAGGAATATGCGATTTTAACTGCGGAAATTTCTAAGGCAACTTTTGGGATGACACCAAGTGAATATCAGAAATTTAAGGGCTTGAATAGAGAAAACCTGCGAGACAATATGAATGATTTAGAATTAATTTTTACAATGCTTGGCGAAGCATCAACAACAGAAATTGCTAAAAATAAAAATGCTTTAGGTTTTGCTAAAAATAAACGAGCGGCTTATGAGGGTGGTAGTGTGGCTGGTAAAGCGAGAAAAGATTTGGAGAAAAAAAGTGGCAAAAAAGTTTCAACGAGTGAAAATTATTTATCAAAGCCTAATAAAAAAAGATTAAAATAAATAAAACAAAAATGCCAAATCAAGGTTTATCATCTTCCGAAGTTATAAAAATTCAAGAAAAAATTGGTAAAAATGTTTTGCCAGCAGAAAAAAAATTCAGCTGGTTTTCGATTTTGTTTAATCAATTTAAAAGTCCAATTATTTATGTTTTTTTTGTGGTAATTGGTGTTTCTGTATATTTCAAAGAATATGCAGAAGTTTATTTGATTGGAGCAGTGATTTTGTTGGATATTATTATGGGTTTTATTCAGGAATTTAAAGCGCAAAAAACTTTGGAAGAATTGAAAAAAATCTTAAAGCCAAGAGCTGTTGTTATTAGAGATTCTGAAAATAAAAATATTGATGTTGCAGAAATTGTGCCTGGTGACTTAGTAGTTTTAAATTCAGGCGATAAAATTCCATCTGATGGATATTTGATAGAAGGTATCAATTTGTTAATCAACGAGGCAATTTTAACTGGTGAGGAAGAGGCAGTAGAAAAAAATACAAACGAAAAAACGAGAAAATTATTTATGGGGACAACTGTGATCTATGGTCATGGAATTATGAAAGTAACAAGTATTGGAAGACAGACAGAAATTGGCAAGATTGGAAAAAGTTTGTCGGAAATTAAAGATACAAAGACGCCATTACAAATAAAACTAGAAAAGTTTACCAGAAGTTTAATTTTTATAATTATTATTGTTTGTGCAATTATTTTTGTTGTTGGTGTTTTGAATCATCAAGATATTGGGCAAATGTTGCAAATCTCAATTATTTTATCTGTGGCAGCAATTCCAGAAGGCTTGCCAGTTGTGATAACGGTAATTTTAGCAATTGGTATGAGAAGAGTTTTAAAGAAAAAAGGATTGGTAAAAAATTTATTATCAATTGAAACGCTTGGATCAACATCAGTAATTTGTACTGATAAAACTGGAACTTTGACAGAAGGAAATATGAAAGTTGCAAAAACTTGGTTTTTGGAAGAAGAAAAAGCAAATTTGGCAATGATTTTGGATAATAATCAAAGGAGCAATTTGGAAATTGCTTTATGGAATTATTTAAAAGATGAAAAGAAAATTAGTCCTCAAGAAATTTTTAATAAATATAAAAGAATATATGAAGAGCCTTTTGATAGTGAAAAAAAATATAGTATGTCAGTTAATGATATTGAAGGTAAAGAAATGGCTTTGCTAATGGGCGCGCCAGAAATTGTGCTATCATTTTGTAGTTTAACATCCGAAGAAACAAAAAATATTTTAGAAAAGATTGATGAATTTGCTGAATCAGGTTTAAGGATTTTGGGAATTGTTGGTAAAGAAAATGGTGATTTGAAAAAGACTAATGATTTTAAATGGCTTGGATTAATTGGCGTGTCTGATCCAATTCGACCAGAAGTAAAAGATGTAATTAAAAAAGCACAAGAAGCTGGAATTAAAGTAAAAATAGTAACTGGTGATTTTCGAAAAACTGCAGAAAGAGTAGCTTTGAATCTTGGTTTTGAAATTAATGATGATAATGTTTTGGAAGGCAAAGATTTGGAAAAAATGTCTGAAGAAGAATTAAAGAAAATAATTGAAAAGATTGTTTTATTTTCTAGAGTTACGCCCCATCAAAAATTAAAAATTGTACAAGCTTTGCAAGATAATGGCGAGGTTGTAGCAATGACAGGCGATGGAGTCAATGATGCGCCAGCTTTGAAAAAAGCAGATATTGGCGTAGCTGTTGGATCAGCAACTGAAGTGGCGAAAGAAGCAGCAGATTTGATTTTGTTAGATAATAATTTTAAGACTATTGTTGCTGCATGCGAAGAAGGCAGGTTGATTTTTGCAAACATGAAAAAAGTGATTGGCTATGCTTTGTCTAATTCTTTTGTGGAAATTGTTTTTATTTTTGGAGCAATGATGTTAGGATTGCCAGCGCCATTATTAATTGTTCAGATATTATGGGTGCATTTAATATGCGATGGTCCGCCAGATATTATTTTGAGTTTTGAGCCCAAAGAGCCTGGATTGATGCAAGAAGATCCGAAGAAATTAAAAGCTGAACAGATATTGAATAACTGGATGAAATTTTTGATGTTGACGATTAGTTTGGGTGTCGGCAGTTTAGTTTTATTTTTATTCTGGTATTATAACAAAACGACAGGTGATATTGATTTAGCAAGAACGATTGCATTTGCAACTGTGGCATCAGTTGATTTGATTTATATTTTTTCGTATAAGGATTTGCGACATTCAATTTTCAAAATGCATAATTTTTTCGCAAACAAGTGGTTATTCTGGGGAGTAGGGTATGGTTTTGTTTTGCTTTGTGCAGCGATTTATATTCCAGGTTTGAATAATGCCTTGCATGTTGAGCCGATGCATTTTTGGGAATGGGGATTGGTTTTGGGAATTGGTTTTTTGGCAATGGCGTGGGTGGAAATTGTGAAATGGGTGAGTAATCGACGTGGAACTAGTAACTAGTAATAAGTAATTAAAAATAAAAAATCACCCTTAATTTAGGGTGATTTTTGTTTTATATTATTTTACAGTTAATTTTACTTTTGAGCTTTTCTTTTTGTTGTTTACACTTTTTGCTTTGTAATAGAATTGGCCTTTTTCAGTCGGGGCAAATTTGTAAATGTAATAGCCATTGTTTTTTATTGTTTTAACTTGTTTTAAGAAAGTAAAAGTACTTGCTCCTTTTTTCTTGTAATAGATATTAATTGCTTTTCCTTTTTTGGCATTTTTCATCCAGCCATAAAGTTTGGCGGTTTTATTTTTTTTAACTTTATTATCTTTAAAAGCTGCACTTAATTTTTCTCTTTCTTGTGCCATGACAGTTTTGCTGACAGTTGATGTTGAGCTGACATTTGTATCACCGGATTTAAAAGTTAAGCTAATATCAAAAATTACTCCGTTATCAGCTGTGATAGTTTTTTTAAGTGATGATTGATAGTTATCAATAAACAATGCTAGATCAGTTGGCGTAACTGTTCTACCGCTCATCGTTGACATTAAATTCAGCATTGTGCTTGGCATATACATTGTGTAATAGGCAACTAGATTTGCTGGTCCATTAAGACTAAGACCAAAACCCATTTGTTCTCTTGATGTTGGAGGATTAATTTGCCAATCTGTAATGTTTGTAGAAACATAACCTCCGGCCATTGATGCTGGACAGCCTTGTACATTTGGATTTTCTGGAGTTGGATCAGTGCCTGGCGCTATGAAAACAAAAGCTGATTCATTAACTAGTTGGCCATTGTCAGGGATGATAAATTGATCGCCGGTCCAAACGATTGTTGCTTGATGGGTAGTGGCGTTGTAAGAGTAACTTTGAATTAATCCGCCGCTAACAATAAGCATTGGCGCTTTTGCTACTTCTGTTTCTGTTCCGGAAATTGTAAAAATTCCGGTATAGGTTGTGCCAGGAGCATCGTAACCAATTCCAAAAGTTGCTTCTGTACCGCCTCTTGAAGGCGTTGTTTCGCGTGTGACTGGCGCTGTTGAGCCATCTGATAATGTGATAGGAGCTGTCTCATAATCAACGCTGTAAGCGTTGGTTATTGATGGCAAGAGGAAAAAAATTCCTGCTCCTAACACAAATAGACTCAAGACGAATAGTCTTTTCATTTTTTTTGTGTTAATTTTTAAATTCTTAATATTTTATATTGTAACATATTTTTGCAAGATCGATTGTGAATAACTATTGACATTCTTTTTATTAAACTATAATATATCAATATATATTGATATGAAAAAATGTAATTGTGAAAATCAGAAGAAAAATTGTTCATGCTGTCATGGACGTTTTTATGCAATCAGCGATCAGAATCGATTGAAGATTTTGCAATTGTTGAGTTCAAAAGAACTCTGTGTTTGCAAAATTTATGAAAAATTAAATTTGGCGCAGAATTTAGTTTCACATCATTTAAAAGTTTTAAGCGATAATGGCTTAGTTACTTTTAGAAAAGTAGGGAAGAATGTTTATTATAAATTAAATAAAAAAGCAATTGATGATTTAAATAATTTATTAGAATCACTAAATTAGATTTTGAATTATTTTTTAAAAAAGTAATCTGTATAATTTTTTGTTTATATCTTATTTATCTATGTACGCGGATTAAACGGATTAAATGCGGATAAGGTGGATAAAAATATTTTTTAAATTTAATAAATTATTAATTTATATGGCAAATTTTAAATGTAATTCTTGCAAAAATATGTTTGAAGTAAATGCAAGCATTAAAGATAAAGAAACAAAAAAATTTAAATGTCCAAAATGCGGATCAGAAGATACGAAAGAAAAATTTTCGTTGAAAAATTTTTTTAAAAGTGATGATTGTAAGTGTAATTGTAACTGTAAAAAATAATTATATAAACAATGTTTAAATATTTAGCAGATTTAATAACGAATAATATTTTACGATTAGAAGAGGGAAGCAGATTTGCAGAAAGCTTGAATTTTTTTATTTACGATACTGTAAAAATTTTGTTTTTAATTATTGCGGTAGTTTTTATTGTTTCTTTTATTAAAACATATTTTTCAGAAGAAAAAATTAGAACGACATTATCAAAAGGAAAATTTGGTATTGCTAATTTAGTGGCATCAATGTTTGGCGCTGTAACTCCTTTTTGTTCATGTTCTTCAATTCCAATTTTTATTGGTTTTTTGAAAAGTGGGATTCCAATTGGAGTTGCATTTTCTTTTTTAATCACATCGCCATTAGTTAATGAAGTTGTTTTCGTGTTAATGGGCGGAACATTTGGCTGGAAGATTGCAACTATTTATGCAATAACTGGAATTTTGTTAGGTACAATTGCTGGCTTGATATTAGGAAAATTAAAATTAGAAAATCAAATTATTATTGATGATAATAATAGCAAAAGAGAAGAGGAATATTTACCAAAAACATTAAAAGGAAAATTAGAATATTCTTGGAAAGAAGGCTTGAAAACTTTTAAGAAAATGTTTTGGTATGTTGTTTTGGGTATGTTTGCAGGCGCAATAATCCATGGATATGTACCGGCTGATTTTTTTGAAAAAATGTTAAATGGATTTGGATTTTTTGCTGTGCCATTGGCAGTTTTGATTGGCGTTCCAATTTATGCTGGTTGTTCAACTGTTGTACCAATTATTTATGCAGTGACATTGAATGGCGTGCCATTGGGCACTGCTTTAGCTTTTATGATGGCAGTAGCTGGACTTTCTTTACCTGAGGCATTAATTATAAAAAGAGTATTAAAAATGAAATTATTGTTGATTTTTTTTGGTATTGTGGCTTTTGGAATAATAATAATTGGGTACTTGTTTAATTTTTTAGGAGGAGTCATTAAATAATTTCAAATTGATTGCTAATAGTTTGATTATGTTTAGAAAAAGTTAATTTAAAATCTGGATTTTTTGATATTTTATGTTAATATATAATCAAATAAATAAATAATATAAAAAAAGTATGGAAGAACAAAAACAAGAAGAAGAGAAATATAAAAAAGCTAAACAAAAGGTTGCGCAACTAAAAGCTTTTTACATCAATTTGGTCACTTTTATTGTGGTTAACTTGATTTTATTTATTATTAATTTGGTTATTGGTGGAGGATGGTGGTTCTATTGGGTGACAATCTTTTGGGGAATTGCAGTAATTGTGCATGCCATTTCTGTATTTACTGGTAATAAGTTTGATAATGAATGGGAAGAAAAAAAGATCAAAGAAGAGATGGAAAAGAAAGATTAATTGTCTAGAAATATCTATAAATAATTAAGTATAAAAAAATCACCCTGATAATTTAGGGTGATTTTATTTTTAACTTATTGTGTGATTAGAACTGCTTTTTTGCTGATTATTGTGCCTTTTGCATTTTTTACTTTGTAATTGTAAGTGCCAACTTTTGTTGTTGCAAAAGAATAAGAATAATAGCCTTTTAGATTGACTGTTTTTACTGAAGTAAGATAATTATAAGTTGTTGTGCCTTTTTTCTTGTAATAAATTTTGATTGTTTTGCCTTTTTCCATACTTCTTAGCCAGCCATAAATTTTTGCAGTTTGGCCAATGTTCAGATTTCCTTTTTTGAAAGCAGTGCTTAATTTTTTCTTTTTTTGAACAGTAATTGTTTTTGTAACTGTTGGAATATTTTTTTGTGGTTTTGAAACTACTGGAGCAGTTTTTGTGGCTTTTGCTAAAGTTGTTGTTAATGGTGTTGTCTCTGTATTTCCAGTTGAAAATGTTGCTTCTAAATTGAAAATTGCTCCACCATTAGCAGTCTTTGTCTTTTTGATGGATGCTTGATAATTATCAATAAAGATGGCTAAATGTTTTCTTAAAACAGTTAATTTTCCCATTGATGTAAAAACATTCAACATGTTTTTTGGAACGTACATTTTGTAATAGCTTTTGTTGCCAGAAATTCCAGTCATTGATAATCCGAATCCGAAATTTGCTAATGCGCTTGGTGTGCTAATTGTCCAATCTTTAATGCCAGTTGAAATATATCCGCCTGCCATTGCAGTTGGAGGTTCGACTGACTTGAAATTTGTTTTTGTTGGATTTGTTAATGCTGGTCTAATGAAAACAACTGCAGATGCAGTAACTTTTTGACGTTGAGTTATAACTTCGTATTCATCTCCGATCCAAACGACAGTTGCTTTGTGAGAGCTAGCATCCCATGCATAGCTTTGAATTTTTCCGCCGCTGATTACTAAAACTGGTGCATTCATCAAATCATCGCTAGATCCAGATAATGTAAAAACGCCAGTATAGGTTGCGCCTGGTCGACTATAAACAACGTTGAATGAATCGGATGTTACTCCAGTTTGAACAAATGTTGGTGTATCAACAATTGTTGCTGGATTTGTGCTATCATTTGTGCTAATACTGTCTGTTGTAATGTCGAAAGCCAATGCATTTGGCGCAATAAATAGCATTGTTGCTGCGATTGCAAACAGGCTCAAAATGAGCAGTTTTCTCATATTTTTATATTAATTATTAATTAATAAATTTATACTTAAAATATAGCATATAATTTATAAATAAAAAATATTATTTCTTATCACTGATTTGATAATAAAATTTTTGTGTTATACTTAATTTATTAAATAAATAATTTTGATATTCTTATATTATTCTATGAAAAAGAAAATTTTTTTAATATTAAGTTTGGGATTATGTTTTTTTGTTTTAGTTGGCGCTGGATGCAAAAATAAAAATACAGGAAAATTAAAAGTGGCAACAACTATTTTTCCGCTTTTTGATATTACTAAAAATATTGCAGGAGATAAAATTGGTGTGGTACAGATTTTGCCACTTGGAGCTAGTCCACACACTTTTGAATTAACATCTGCAAAAGCAAAAGAATTACAAAATGTTTCTGATATTTTTATGATTGGCTACGGAATTGATAATTGGGCAAGCTCTGTCAAAGACACAATTGGCAACGTAAATTTAATAACTGTTGATAAAAATATTAATTTAAGAACTGCTAAAGGCGATGAAGGATTGCCTGAGTATGGTAATAAAGATCCGCATTATTGGTTATCAATTAATAATGCAAAAGAAATTGCGTTAACAATTGAACAAGAATTAGAGAGACTTGATCCTGCAAATGCACAATATTATAAGAATAATTTAGATAACTATTTGCCGAAATTAGATACATTAAAAAATGATATTAATAATGATTTTGAAAATTTGAGCTCTAGAAAATTAGTAACTTTTCATGATGCGTGGGAATATTTTGCTTATGAATTTAATTTGCAAATTGTAGCTACGTTTGAGCCATTTCCAGGATCTGAACCAACGCCAAAATATTTGCAAGATTTAAGCAATACAGTTAAAAATGAAAATGTCAGAGCTATTTTTTCTGAGCCAGAATTTTCGAATAATGTGATTCAGCCGTTTGTAAATGATGTTGGTCTTCAATTATATATTCTTGATGCTGAAGGAAATTATTATGGAAATAGTTATATTGATAATATGAATGGAAATGCTAAGATTATGAAAGAAGGACTGAATCAATAATTATTGTTTCGTCACAGATTTTACACAGATTTTTAACAGATTGACACAGATACACAAATAAAAAATTTTAAAGATTAATGAAATACTTATGAATGAAATTTCTAATAAAGAATTGATTGAAAAAGCAAAGTCAGTGATAAATACGAAAAAAGTTGCTAATAATATGATTGCTGGCGATGTCGGATGTGCTTTAGTTACAGATAAAGGCAATGTCTATGTCGGTGTTTGCATTGATCTTGTTTGCGGATTAGGTTTTTGTGCTGAATCAGCAGCAATTGCGAATATGATAACTAATGGAGAATATAGAATTAAAAAAATAGTTGCTTACGGTCATGATACTATTATGTATCCTTGCGGAAAATGCAGAGAATTGATTCATCAGGTTCATAAAGATAATTTAGAAACAGAAATTATAGTTAAAAATGAAAAAGTATTAAAATTAAAGGACTTGCTTCCATTCAATTGGGAAGAGAGTTGGTGCAAAGATAATTGTAAAAAATAAATGACCAGAGCTTGTCCGCATAGCGATATTATTGCAATTAAAGTTTCTGATCTTACTGTTAAGTATGATTCTTTTGTAGCACTTGAAGGAATTAATTTAGAAATTAGTAAAGGTTGTTTTGTATCAATAATTGGGCCGAATGGATCAGGAAAAACGACATTGATTAGAGCAATGCTTGGCTTGAATAATTTGACATCTGGAAAAGTCGAAATTTTTGGAAAGAGTATTTGGGAACAGAAAAAAATTGTTGGCTATGTGCCACAGAGATTTATTTTTGATAAAACTTTTCCAATTACTATTGAAGAATTTTTGAAATTTTCTTTACAAAAAGGAACTTCATCTGAAAAAATTGATGAAAAGTTAAAAGAAGTAAATATGGAAGATCAGAAAAAAAAGTTGCTAGGCAATTTGTCAGGCGGACAATTGCAAAGAGTTTTGATTGCGAGAGCAATTTTGAATGATCCGCAGATTTTGTTTTTGGATGAGCCAGCTTCTGGTATTGATATTGGCGGTGAAAAAAGTTTTTATGATTTGTTGGATTATTTAAATTTAAAATATAAAATTACGATAGTCATGATTTCGCATGAGCTTGATGTTGTTGCTAAATATGCGCATCGAGTTATTTGTTTGGATAGAAAATTAGTTTGTTATGGTGATCCAAAAACAATTTTGGATGCTGAAATGGTTAAGAGATTATATGGGCAGGATGTGGCGATACATCAACATTAGTTTATAAAGTTTTTAAAGTTCATAAAGTTATAAAGTAATCTGTCTTCGTTCAATATTTTTTGCTGAAAAATATTGGACTACGGCGGACGAAGAAAAAATGAAAAACAAAAAATTATTATTCTGGGCGATTTTGTTGGGGGCATTTTTGATGCCTGGAATTATTTGGGCGAGGCCAAATGCGTATGTGGTAAATCGTATTGATAAAACATTGAGTGTTATAGATACAACGACTAATACAGTAATTGCAACAAATAATTCTGTAAATAGCTTGACGATGGCTTTTGGAATTCAAGTCAGTCCAAAAAGAGATAAAATATATGTTCCTGATTTAAATGGTACTAACATTGTTGTTATTGATGGCAATACTTATGAATATTTAAGATCAATCAATGTTGGAACTACGGTAGTAGGTATTGTTTTTAATCCTGCTGGGACAAAAGCATACGCAGCTAATTATAGTTCAAATTATGTATCGATAATAGATGTGGCAACAGATACGGTTGAAGGAACAATTACGGTTGGAAATGGTCCAGCTGGAATTGCAATAGATCCGTCTGGGACTCATCTTTATGTTTCAAACTTTTTTTCAAATTCTGTTTCGGTAATTGATCTATCAAATAATTCAGTTACAACATTGCCGACAGTGATTTCAGCTCCTTTAGGAATCGTTGTTTTGCCAACTGGAGACAAGTTTTATGTTGCACAGCAAATAGGTACTAATCCAAAAATTTATGTTTTTAATACAGCTGATAATTCATTAATCAGTACTATCTCGGCAGTTGGATCTGGTGGAAATATTATTTCTGATCCATTAGGAAAAAAAGTCTATGTTCCTGGATCTTTTACTAATAATGTTGCAGTTATTGATACTCTTGCAGACACTTTTACAACAATTAATGTCGGAAATTATCCATGGGGAATATCAATAAATCCAAACGGAACGAAAGTATTTACTATAAATATTAATTCTGATGATGTTTCAGTTATTGATATAGCAACTAGCCAAGTAAGTACAATTACTATGGGAAACAGTCCCGTTGCGTTTGGTAATTTTATTGATCCGCAATCAATTGTTTTGCTAAGTTCATCGTCATTAAGTTTTGATAATACTGTGATTGGAAAGAAATCAACAAAGACTTTAACAATTCAAAATACTGGAACAGCTAATTTGGAATTAGGCAATTTGTTGTCAAGAAATGGAAATTATAAAGTGCAAAATGATGGTTGCTCTGGGCAAAACTTGCAACTTCTAGGTACTTGTACTGCTGATGTTGTTTTTGAGCCATTGAAAACTTCGGGTATAAAAAAGACAAAAATAACATTTACATCTAATGATCCTGATCAAACAACCGTTGATGTTAATTTAACTGGTAGGGCAATCTATGCAAATAAGTTTGTAACAAAGCATGCTACAAGTAAGCAGATTCTGATCAAGAAAAATACGACAAGATACGCTGATAACTTTTATTTTAACTTTAAAAAATATCCAGCAAAATTAAAAAAGAGTAAGCGTTATTTAAAAATATCAAAAGTTAAAAAATATCCGCAGAATTTCGTAGATGCTAGAAATAAAACATTAAAAAAATATTGGGTATTGACGAATGATATTTATAAAGTAAATGCTAATTATAAATTTCAAGCGACTTTTAAATATTCACAAAAGGAATTTAAAAGATTAAAGAAAAAAATTGCTGGATTGAAAAAGAGTAATTTAACGATAAAATATCGAACACAAAATGATGCTAATTGGCGAGATTTGAATACTAATTGGACTGATATAAGGATTGTTCCAAAAGACAAAAAAATTATTGTGAAATATTTTTCAACTTTAAAAGAAAAAGTATACTATTTTGCAATTAGTGTTAAATAGAAAATCGATTTATAATTTTGTATTATTGAATAATTTTTATTATTAGGTTTTATATAGTTTTAACGCGGAAGAACGCAGAAGCGGACGCGGAAAACGCAGAACCTTTTTTCTAGTTTTATTTTAAAAATAATATGTTAGAAATATTACAATTTCCGTTTATGCAAAGAGCATTGATTGCTGGAATTATTCTAGCAGTGCTTTTGGCATTTTTGGGAGTTTTTGCAGTATTGAAAAGAATGTCATTTTTAGGCGATGGAATTGCGCATGCATCATTAGCTGGAATTGCAATTGGACTTTTGGCTTCTTTGAATCCATTAGTAATTGCCATATTTTATAGCGTTATCATTGCTATTTTAGTTTATGTTTTGGAAAAGAAAACAAAAATATCAGTTGATGCAATAATTGGAATTTTATTTACTGCAAGTCTGGCATTAGGTGTAGTATTGATGAGCTTTAAAGCTGGTTATCAACCAGATTTGATTAGTTTTATGTTTGGCAATATTCTAGCTGTAAGTACGAATGATTTAATTATTATGGCTTCTATATCTATTGTTGTAATTATTTTCTTAACAATATTTTATAAAAAATTATCATTAGTTGCTTTTGATAAAGAGGGCGCATATTTATCTGGAATAAATGTTCCATTATTTGAAATATCATTTAATATTTTTTTGGCAGTAGCAATTGTTTTGGGAGTCAAGATTTTAGGAATTGTTTTGGTTTCGGCATTATTAATAATTCCAGCGTCAATTGCAAAATTAATTTCAAAATCATTTAAATCATTAATAGCTGTAAGTATTATAATGGGCGAGATAACAGTAATTTTAGGATTAATTTTATCGTATATTTTTGATTTGCCTTCTGGCGCTGTTATAGTATTATGCGGGACTGCGATCTTTATTTTAGTGGCATCATTTTATCGGTTATTCATGTTTGGAGGTTATCGACGTTAGTTACGAAAGTTATAAAGTTCATAAAGTTTTTAAAGTATCAAATTTTGTTGATTGATTTGTATTAGTTTTTATAATCGAAGAATAATAATTTAAATAATATGGCAACATCAATGTTAGAATTTGAAGGAGGAATGGAGCAGTATTTAGAAGGCGAAATAAATCCAGAATTAAAAAGGGCTTTGGATTTGCATATTGTTGATAAAGAGCCAGGAAGTAAAGGTAGTATAGAAAAAACTAAAAGTTTGGGTGCTTTGGTTGGAGCAGTCAATTCTGAAATAAATCGTTGCGAGCCGGCAATGAGAATTGATCGCTTGGCATTAGAATCTGGCAAGAGTGTTGTGGTAATTGGACCAAATGGTTCTGGCAAGACAACAATTTTTGATGCAATGATGGAAATTAGAAATGCTGATTTTGAGACAAAAGGCGGAGCTGGAGGAATGGTTTATGGAAAACCAGAACGTTCCAGAGAAAAATTAAGAATTGCTAGATTGAATCAAGAGGAAATTTTAGGTCAAATAGGCGATATGAAAGCGAAAGATGTTTTGGATCAGTCAGGAGAATATTTTAAAAAACAATTGCCAATTAATTGGGATGATACTGATGCATATGAAAGAAATATGGCGAATGAAGAAGCACATCGAAGAATTGAAGAATTGATTTCTAAAGTTGCAGGATTATTTAACATGGAAGAATTTTTGGATCGAAAAGTAAATCAACTATCTGGTGGTGAGAGAACAAAAGTTGTTTTGTTGACTGTTCTTGCTTCTGAGCCAGATGTTTTATTATTGGATGAACCGACAAATCATTTGGATATGGTAAGTATTGCAAAATTAACAGCTTTGTTTGATGTTTATAAAAAAGCAGGAACTTCAATTGCAAGTATTAGTCATGTTGATTGGTTTTTGAGAGGAGCTGGATCTGATGGAGTGATTGAAGCTGCAGCTGACGAAAAAGGAAGAGAAGTTAGACAATCTAGTGCAACTTATCAGAATTATTTGAAAGATCGATCAAGAAAGAATTTCCAAATAATTTCTGGAGATATAGATTGGAGAAAAAAGAAATGGACACATGGTGAGGCAGTAATTAATGCTCCAGAATGGTTAACTGTTCCTGATTCTCCTTTGAAAAAAGTAAACTTTCCTTCGGTTCAAGCTGGAGAGGTTGTGTTTTTGTCTGGCGAGAATGGAACAGGAAAAACAAAATTGATGGAAGCTTTGGTTGCAGGACGTGGTAAGGGCAATCAAAGTTTTGAAGAATTAAAAGGTGTTAATTTTGCCTATATGCCGCAATTTTGGCCAGAAGAGGTTGCATCAGGAAATCTGGAAGATTTTTTTGCTTGGGTAAAAGAAAATGTTGATCCTCATAGTAGTATTCAGCCTGGTAGATTTTCTCAGGAAGCAAGGGATTTAAATTTTGGCGGAGGCAGAAAATTTGAAGCATCTTGGTTAAAAAGAAAGCTTGGAACATTTTCTGGCGGAGAACAAAGATTGCTTTGGTTTTTAGCTGTTAGCTCTGTTGAAAATGTTGATGTTCTAGTATTAGATGAACCAACAAATCATATGGATAGACAATTGCAAGCCAGAATTACAAAAGCAATGCAAAATTTTCCAGGAGCTTTAGTTATTTCAACTCACGATGTTGATTTAATGAAAGCTTTGTCAGAAAGTGTTGGTAAAAAAGTTGGATCAACTGTAAAACCAAGAAATTTAGTTTTGACAAAGCAAAAGGGATTGACGTCAATTGCTGAAGTTAAGGAAAGTCCTTATGCATATGCAGAAAGAACAAGAGAAGAAGCGTCGAGAAAGGCAAGGAACTTCAAACTCTAGTAACTAGCAACAAAGTAACTAGTAATTAGTAAATAATTTGTATTATGGAAAAATATACTGAATTAGTTTTGGATCATTTTGAAAATCCAAGAAATGTTGGGGAAGTAAAAGAACATAATGCTTCTGCAATGATGGCGAATTCAAAATCAGCTTGTGGTGATACAATTAAGTTAACTCTTAGAATAGAAAATAATATTATCAAAGATATTAAATTTCAAACTTTGGGTTGTGTTGCAAGTATGGCTGCAAGTTCAATGCTGACGAGTTTAGCAAAAAATAAAACAGTTGATCAGGCATTAAAAATAACAGATATTGATGTTGTAAAAGCATTAGGCGGAATGCCAGCGCAAAAAATGTTGTGTTCTAATTTTGCAGCATCTGTTTTGCATCAAGCGATTCGCAGTTACTTGGGTACTTAGTTTCTTAGGTACTTGGGATTTTAAAGACGCAATTAATCATAGAATATTATGTCATCACCAGAACAATATTCACAATTAGCAGATATTAAAGAATCTGGAGAAAAAGAAAAAGCTCCTGGTTTTGAAATTGCAAAAACAAAAGAATCAGAACAGTTTGTTGCTGAAGCAAACAATATAGCTGAGGCAATTGAAACAGACAAGCCAGTTTTGCTTGATCAAGTGTTAAAATTAAGAGAAGCATTAGAAAAAATGATTGAATCAGATCCAAGAGTTGAAGCAAAAAGATTATTTGGTGAAAGTTATATGGGACCAGACGAAATAGAAGCTCATTTTACAGTTCAAGATAAGGATGGAAATGTTGAAAAGCTATTTGAATATACTCCTGAAGAAAAACAAAAAATTAATCAAATGCTTAGAGAAAAACTAGATGATCTGCAAATCAAAGATTTAATCAGAAGAACATCAAAAGAAGAATTGCGAGAAAAATTCCAGCTTTTTCTTTTTCCGGACAAATTCAAAGATGGCACACCTGTAACAATGAAAGCTCTTTATGAA
>JBAZSC010000002.1:0-109012 GCA_041662665.1 Patescibacteria group bacterium | reverse complement strand
AAAGGCGAGGGGTGGGTAAATTACTTTTTAGTACAGACTGGTATAAAAACGAAGATTTATTTACATCTGATTCAAATCAATTGTCTTGGAAATTGTTAAGCAAAGGCAATATTGAAGGTTCAACTAACAAAAATTATGTTGAAGAAACAAGATTTTTCAGAGAATATCTGAGACAAAATAACTTAGCAACTGCTGATGAATTGAATGAATGCAGTGATGCGAAACTAGCAGAACTAACTCAACTAATGGTGACAGATTGGAAAAAAGCAGCTAAGCAACTATCTGAATTAAAAATTAATCAAAAATACAGGATTAATCCGTTAGAAGTAATTTTTATTCACGCTGTCAATAAAAGCGCTTTAACAGGTGTTTATGCGAGGACTGCAAAGCGCTCGTCTGTTGGGAGGTTGGTTAGTGCTGGCGGCTGTGGTGCTGTTGGTGCGGATGTGAGTAGATGGAGGCCTGAGCCGGCCTATGACTTTGTGGGCGTTTCTTTCTCCCGCTAGTGCGGACGATTGGACTCTTGGTTCTTGAGTTCTTGGACACTTGGAATTTTTAAACCTTAAGATATTAATGATGTGGTTACAAAAAAATACCGAAAAATAATTTCGGTATTTTTAATCCTCTTTTGTCCTGTCGGACTCCCGAGGATGAATTATTTTTAGTTTTTTTTATTTTTAAAACTATTCTGCTTTGATTTTTTCTGCAAAAGATTGAACAGTATCTCCGCCGCCGACTTTGATTCTTGGTAATTTTAGTAATTGGCTGGTTTTGTGGACATTGCCATCTTCGGTTGTAAAAGCTGCTTTATATTTATTTTTTTTGATAACATTCAAAACATTATCATTATAGCTACCATATGGATAGGCGAAATAGTCAATTTTTGTATCCAGTCCTTCTTCTAAAGATGCTTTGTTAATCACGATCTCTTGTTCTAATTGTTCAGGAGTTACTTCAGTTAATTTCATATGATTTAAAGTATGTCCGCCAATAAAAACTCGGCCAGATGCAACCATGTATTTTAGGTGATACCAATCTAGATATTTTTCTCGGCCTAAAAAATTGGAAATGATAAAATTAGTAGCTGTTAAATGATTGTCGCGAAGTACTGGAAAAACTTCTTCAAAAAAATCTAAATAGCCATCATCAAATGTTAACATGATTGGTTTTGGTGGTAGAGGAGTCCCATATTTCAAATATTGATAAAGGTCATTAGGAGTAATAGTTGTATAATTTTCTTTTACTAAATATTCCATTTGTTGTTGAAATGTAGATGGAGGTACAGAAAGACCCCAGCCTAAATTGTCTGGTTGTGGAGCAATGTTTCTTACATAATGATAGAGAATAATTGGAACTCTTGTTTCTCGTTCAATAATTTCTGGATCAATTTTTAGATGTTTGATCAAAGCTCCGCTTGCATTTTGTGAATTTGTTTTGTTTGGCTTTTTCTGAGAGTAGGAGGTATAAATGACTGTTGCAAAAACAATTATTAAGCCAAAAATAATGAGGAATTTTTTCATTGTAAATTTAGTATAGCATTTTACTTAGAAATATGAAAATATAAAAAATAATTAAGAATAGGGAAGGGAATAGAGGTTAAAAATTTCCTGCACTTCCCTATTGCTGATTTTTTTATTTTCCGAATAAAATAATTTATTGATAAATATAGCTTAAATTCTTAATTTCTAATTCTAATTTTTAATAAATTTTAAATTTTTAATTTCTAAAAAATCTTTGTGGTTTTTTTGCGGTTTATATTTTTTGGTTTTTACAAAAAATTAAGAATTGTTTCCCATTTTGGTAGGTAGACATGGGTAAGGTAGAAATGACCTTAAAATTTGACAAAATCGTTATTATGTTATATACTTAAACAATTATGAAAAAGGCCTCAATTTTGACAATTTTAGTGATTTTCTTGGCAAGCGTGTTTTTGCCTGGTTTTGGCTTGGCTAAGGTAAATCCTATTCCATATAAAGATAGGGTCGGTTTGAATGTACATTGGGCTTTGGGTGGAGATGGCGATGGTTTAGATACTGATTATCAAACAAGATTAAAAGATAGCAAAACAAAGGTTGTAAGAGAGCATTTTCAGATGGAAACATTATGGGGTAATGATATTAATGCTTGGTTGAGACGTTACGATTTGATAATGGAAAATTATAAAAAACAAAATATTAAGGTGGTAGGCATGTTAGCTTATAATAAAGATCATGATGATTTTAGAGTGCCTAATCCAGTAATTTGGAGAGAATTTGTGGCATTAGTTGCGGATCGTTATAAAGATGATGTTGATGTTTGGGAAATTTGGAATGAACCAGACTCGCCTACTTATTTAACACCAAACAATCCAAAGGCTTATGGAATGATTTTGAAGCCAGCATATTCTGTAATTAAAATGATTGATCCAGAGGCAACTGTAATTACTGGCGGTTTGTCATGGCCAAATCCACATTTTATTGAACAAATGTATCAAAAATATGGAAATTATTTTGATGGGTTAGGCATTCATTTATATTATGCTGACCAATATTTTGCTGAAGGTGGAAGTTTGAATGCATTATTATCTGATTTAGATCGAGCAAGAAGAATTCAAGAAAAATATAAAAAGAATCAAAAAATTTGGATTACTGAAATGGGCGCATCAACTGGTGGAACTGGAATTACAGACGATATGCAAAAAGAATATTTTGAAAATGCAATTCCAGAAATGTTGAGACGTAAATATGTTGAAACAATTTTGCTTTATAATATTAGAGATTATGATTATCGCGGATTGTATGAAAATAATTTTGGTTTATTAAAAGATAATATGCAGAAGAAACCAGCATGGGGTTGGTATGCAAATATTAAAATTGGACCGTATGGAAAGAAAAAGATTGCGAAAGCAGAACAAAAAGTTCTAGTTGCTGAATTAACTAAAAATTTAAAGAAAGAATATTTTAAGACTAAAGAAGATCGCGCAAAATATTTGCCAGGAACATATACATGGAAATGGATTAATCTAAAAAATGCTTACATTTATGGAGGCTATAAAACTAAACAAATTGCATATTCTTTGAAATATGGAAAAGCTGTCAGCTATACAATTCCATTTAGATTATGGAAGGAAACCAAAGATTATAAAGAAGTCATGAAGAATACGTTTGGCGTGAATAAGGCGAGCGTGTCTGTGAAAAAGGCAAAAGTCAAAATTAAAAAGGAAAAAGCTGCAAGCAAAAAATCAAAAGTAACGAAGGAACACTTAAACACTAAAACACCTAAACACTAAAATAAACTGTTTTATTTTGTTGCAGTAGTTTGTTTTAGTGTTTTTTTGTTCGAGTGTTTTGTTGTTTGGCTTGGACTGCGAGGCGTGAAAGAGTAGTGCCTGGAGGCCAGCAGGTTAGAAGAGTAATTATTTTATTATTTGTTTGATTGAAAATTTCAAGATCTGATGGGCTGATGTAAAAAGTTTGAAAAGTTTTGTATTTATATAATTTATTTTTAAAGGCGATAAAGATTAGATCGTCTTTTTTTATTTGGTTTAAATTGGAAAAAATGGAATTGTATTCTCCCCTGTTCCATAAATAATTTGAGGAATGACCGATGTAGACTGAATTGCCAATTTTGTTTGGTTTGGCTGTATAAGGAAAATGAACAATCCCCTTTTTTAGATTTTCTAAAATTATATTTTCATTCTGATTTTTAATAAATTTTATTGGGACAGAAATTCCTAAGTTTGGAATGATTAAAGTATTATTTTCGTAGCTTTTATGATTTAAAATTTTGGTGACTTTTTTTATTTTTGTTTTTTTGTTAATTAAAAAATCAGTTTGTGATATTAGGGTTGGCGTGTTGAATAGGAGATAGGTTGCTATAAATATAGCTAAGATGATGAAGATGTGTTTCGTTGTTTTCATTATAAAAACTCTAAATTCTAAATCCGTTAAAAGCTTCTAAGGTCGCTTTTAACTCCTAAACAAATTTAAATCATCAAAATTCAAATAGCAATAGGTCTTTTATCATTTGGTAATTCTTATTTTGGATTTGTTTAGAATTTAGAAATTAGGATTTTTAATTTTAGTTCATTTCTATTATAATACATTTGGGGAGAGTATTCTTGTCCCTTGAAAAAAAGTCCACCTTCGCTTTCGGCTACGGTGGACAAGGAGGACTGAATGAGAAAGAAAATGGGAGGTTTTTTTATTGGGACAATTTTTTTGTTTGTGAGTTGTGTTGATAGTGTGATAAATGACGGAGTAATCCCAGAGGTTGAATTGCGAAATTATAATGCAAATGATACAAGTTTTGTTGAGCCAAAAAATGGTAATGAGGAATTAGAAAGTGACAATCTTAATGTGGACGTTGATGTTGAAAAAGATGATCCTTGGGATTATCAGAGAGTACAATATCAAATTAAAGATGCAGGATTCAGTTTTTCAAATTTGAATTATTGGAATATTTCTGAAATCAGTAATCTGGAATCAGAATATATTTTTATGATGGGTAATTTTGTTTTCGATGGTCTTGATCATCCAAAAGATGGTGAGATTGTTGTTGAAGGATTAAGTTTCTTGAATGATGAAAGATTGGATTTATGGCATTATGCGATTTTGAAACGTTCCGGTCTTCGTTGCAGAATAGTGGATTATGAAATGAATGATGAAAGTTTAAGATTATTGTTTGATTGTTTGGAAATTCCTGAAGGTTTTGAAGGAGGATGGATGACTGGATTTGTTGAAGATTATTATTTTGTAAAAGGAAATAAAGTTTACTTTTTTTCAGCTTCTGTTTTGAAAAATGATGAAAGTTTTTTGAGAGATTTTGATGACATGATGGAAAGCGTTGAAATTGATTCTTCTCCGTCTTCGGACTCTGACGGAAGAAGGGAGGCAGGGAATGAACGTTAAAAAAGTTGTTGTATTTTCTGGTTTGTTTGTTTTTGGAATTAGTCTTGATTCTTCGGCAGCGCCAATTGAGATTTGGGCTCCATGGGAAGTAGGACAGCGTTGGCAACTTGGTAATGCTGGAAGTTTTTATGGCGAAGGATATCATGTTGGAGCGAGCCATTTTTGTGTTGATGCAAATGCTGTTGATTCTGATGACATGGGGCAGGATCTTTTAGCAGCAGCTGATGGTACTGTTTCGCAAGCATTTTTTAATGATGGCTATGGTTGGATGGTTAGGATTGATCATGCAAATAATACGCAGACACTTTATGCGCATTTGTTGGAACAGCCTGTTGTTTTTGTCGGTCAAAGAGTATCGCATGGTGATGTCATTGGCAGATGTGATAATACGCCAGGCATGCCATTTTCAACTGGTTCTCATTTGCATTTTTGTTTATTTCAAAATGGAGTTTCTGTTCCGCCATCGCCAATGGAAGGACATGATATTTTTAATGGCATTATTATAACTTCACAAAACAGAAGCCAGCCAAGATATTCTTGCGAATATTATCGACAGGATCCTGAAGGATTGATTGAATTGAAACAAGGCGAGGAAAAGGATTTTGTTGTTGCTTTTAGAAATACTGGTTCAAATTCTTGGAGCAATGTGAGAGATAATAATAATTATATTGAGCTAAGGTCAGTAAATCATGATGGTCAATTAGCGCCTAGTTTTCTTTGTCATGAATCTTGGTTAGGAAATAATTGTCAACGCGTAACCAGTCAAACAGCAAATAGAGTTTCTTCTAGCGAGATTGCTTGGTTTAATTTTAAAGTTTTGGCTTCGGAAAATATTGAGCTTGATCATGAATACAAAGTCTATTTCAGAATTTGGCATAAATTAGCTGGATATTTGGATGATTGGGCAGAGATGCATTTTCGAGTAATTGTTAGAAGAATAATCGAATGCCAAGTTGGTCAAATTGAAACTAAGCCTTGTGATTTCTGCGGACAGCAGATTAGAAATTGTACTGATAGATTGTTATGGACTGAATGGAGTCAATGTGGATTATTGCCAGGATTAGAATGCGATCCAAATCAATTTGATATTCAGCCTTGCGGACATTGCGGATCAATGAGACGTGATTGCGATATCACATGCCATTATGGTCCTTGGGATATTTGCAGAGAGCAAGGTGTATGCGAGCCAAATCAAGTTGAAGAAATTGAATGTCCATTTAATATTGGAGAATGTAGAATTGGTCATGCTACAAGGACTTGTGGACCGACATGTCTTTGGGCTAGCATCTCTGATTGTGTTCCAGTCGGTCGAAGTCCAGAAGTATGTGATTTAAAAGATAATGATTGTAATGGATCAATTGATGATGGAGCGCATTGCAAGCAACAAGTTTTTCGGTATTATTATAATAATAATGGAGATGTGGCGCATCTGTATAGATTAGAAAACGATGGAGTTGATGGTTATCGATTTGAAGGCGCACAATTTAAAACCTATCGAGATAAAGTTGATGACAGATTGACAAAATTATTTAAATTAAGAAGAGAAAATCCAAGAGACCATTTTTATACGATTTCAGTAAATGAAAGAGACGGAGCTGTTGGTTATGAACGCAGAGGTGATATTGGCTATTGTTCAAGAGTAGAAGTGTCTGGATCAATACCGCTTTTTAGATTATATAATAATAATGCAACAGACCATTTTTATACAACAAGTAGAGATGAGCGAAATTATGCGAGTGAAAGTTTGGGATATAATAGAGAAGGTATTGAATGTTATGTGTGGGAGCCATAACGACAGATTTAACACAGATTTGTAACAGATGCTACAACAGATACACAGATATCCTAAAAATTAAAAAACGTTCTTTGTGAAGCTAACTGATGAAGTTAGCTTTTTTATTTGTTGATAACTTTTAAGTTAGAGACTCAGCCTTTTACTAAAAAGAAAGTGCAATGTTTTAAATTATGTTTGGTTTAAGAAAATGATTATATTGTTTAAGTAAAAGGCTGAGCCTCTTTGCGGATCTGTGGATATCTTCTTCTTCTTTTTCTTCTTCTTCGAAACTTGTGGTATAATATTGTTAACTAAATTTAATATATCCACTTTCGTTTAAGTTCGCTTAAGCTACGGTGGATCTTAATATAATAAAATAAAATAAAAACATGAAAAAATTGTATTTAATGCTGGCAATTTTAGGGTTGTTCTTTTTGCCTGCATTCGTATTTGCAGCGCCATTTGCATATATTGCAAATTCGATTGACAACACGGTCTCAGTAATTGATGAAGCTTCTTCTTCTGTAATTAAGACAATAGGAGTTGGTACTGCACCGCATGGTGTGGCAATCAATCCTGCTGGAACAAAAGCATACATCAGTAATTATGAAAGCAGCAATGTTTCAGTAATTGATGTTGCGTCTCAAACGCTCATTAATAATATAACAGTTGGCACTCATCCAGATTATTTAGCAAGCAATAGCGCTGGCACTCGGCTATATGTTGGCAACAGGGACAGCGATAATGTATATGTAATTGATATGACTAGCGATGCAGTCATTAGCATAATTTCAATAGGCGGTGAAGTTGGAGGAATTGCAATTTCTTTGGATAACAGCAAAGCATACGTTGTTGATAGTACAAATGATAGAGTGAGAATAGCTAATCTAGTAAATGATGCAAATACAATTACAAAAGATGTGTCAGTAGGAGTAGATCCACTAGGAGCAATAATCAGTCCAATAGGAGACAAGGTCTATATTTCTAATACATATGGCGGTGCAGCTGGCACAGTGTCAGTAATTGATGTAGCGACAGATACAGTTTCAGGAAGTATTGCAGTAGGGAATAATCCAATTGCAATGACGATAAATGAAGATGGATCACGTCTTTATGTGGCTAATTTTCTTTCAGGTTCAATATCAGTTGTTGATACGAGTATTAGATCAGTAATATCAACTTTTACTGTAGGAACAATGCCAATGGGAATTGATTTAAATTCTACAGAAGATGGACTATTAGTAGTTGATTATTCAGCTGATACAGTGTATCAAATTAATTCCTCAACTGGCGTATTATCAAATTCCATTACTGTAGGCAATGGTCCTGTTTCATATTACAATTTTGTGACTCCAACTCCAGCACCGACACCAACTCCAGAACCAACAACAGTTGAGATACAACAACAGAATCTAGTTGATGGAAAGAGAGTTAAATTAAAGAAAGCATTAAAGAAGCAAACAATAGAAGGTCAAGATTTAAAATTGTATTTTAAGAAATTGCCAACAAAATTAACTAAAGGCAGCAAGTATTATATGAAATGGAAGAAGACTAATAAATATCCAAAAGGAATTGAGAAAGTCAAGAAGACGGCGATGAAGAAGGTTTGGAAATTAAATACGAATCTTA
Source organism: Patescibacteria group bacterium (assembly GCA_041662665.1). Classification (NCBI taxonomy): domain Bacteria; species Patescibacteria group bacterium. Next base: position 100,720 of record JBAZSC010000002.1, on the reverse strand, counting down.
AAAAATACAAAGCGAAAGTGAAAAAGCAGAATTATACAATTAAGACAACTTTTACGTACACAGATGCGGAATTTAGAAAATTGAAAAATGCTAATAGTAATGTTAGAGAAAATGAATTAGGACTTTTGGTTAGAAAGACAACAAGCAATACTTGGGTGCCGATTAATGATATTTGGAAGAATGTGACTCTTAAGCATAATGTTGAAAAAAATACTTTTTCTTTTAATATTACAAATTCAACTGAGCTTCCTGTTGTTCCTGCAAATTTGGAGTTTATGATTGTGGAGACTGGGTTTAGTAGTATAATAATTGATGATTCTATTAATGTTGGTCCTGTTCGGTCGATGGCGGTTTATCATGATAAGCTTTATATGGCTGGAACCTTACTTAAATCAACTCGTGATGATGTTTATAGAACTGGTATGGCAAGATATAACGGTCGTAATTTTACTAACATAGAAGGTCATCTTGAAAATGTATTAGATATTGATACAAGTTACATTGATCTCGTTTTTGATAACATGGTTGTATACAATAACGAGTTATATGTTTCTGGCACATATTATGCTGGTACACATCATAATGCAGAATTATTTAATTTTATAGCAAGGTGGAATGGTCGTGAATGGCGAACTGTGGGTGATCGTACTAATTTTGGTGGCAAAATGGCAGTTTATGATGGTGAATTGTATGTTACGGATACTGATAGAAATCAAAATTATCCAATTGAGAAATGGGATGGACATTCTTGGATTTCACTAGCTAATGAATTTCCTGAAAATATTTCTGGTTTTAGTACTGTTTCTGCGATGACTGTTTATAATGGAGAATTATTTTTTGGAGGAAAATTTAAAGATTCAAATTCGGAATGGCATGACTTATTGAAATGGAATGGGCGTTCTTATACGTTTATTGATGTAGGTTCAGAACATTATGGAGAAGATGTGAGATACTTTAAAATGTTAGTTTTTGATAATGAATTGTATATATCAACTAATGTTTATTTTGAAGAGGTTAATTCTAGTGGTGATGGATTATATAAGTGGAATGGAGAATCATTGAGTGTAGTTGATCTTTACAATGGTGCTGATCATGTAAATGGTACATATGTTAACAATATTGGTATCTATAATAATGAACTATTTATGATTGGGGGTTTTGTAGAAAATGATTTTGATTTTAAAGCTGCGAATTGGAATGGAAATTCTTTAACTGTTTTAGATTTAGACTTAAATAGTGATACTTATGATAATTTAATCGATTCAGATTTAATTGAGTATCATAATGATCTATATGGAGCTGATGAAAGTGTTTTAATAAAATATCATGCTCAGAATTAATTAAATGTTTGTTGCTGGTAGATTTTAAGAATTTTTAAGACGGATTTGAAAAAAAAGTTCACCTTCGTCTCCCTTTTTAGAGAGACTTTGGTGAATAAATCCGTCTTTTTTATTTGTTGATAACTTTTATAATAAAAGTGTTATAATATATTAAACATTATAGTTATTAAAAATAAATTAAAAAAATGAAGAAAATTATATTATCAAGCATTATTTTTTGTTTGTGTTTTGCATTTGGATCTATCAATTTTGCTGATGCAAAAATGTTTAAAGATCATTTGAATTCTATTGGCAATTATTTGAATCATGCAAAGTATGGCCAATTAGTTGATACTTATGCAAAATCAAGATCAACAGGATATTTAATTGGTACTTTTTTGTCTGAAGGACATTATTATTCAAAAAGTATTTTGAAAACAGAAATTAAACAGACAGATTATTTAGTGTTGCAAAAAAAGACTTTGACAGCGTCTCAATGGAATAGCTATTTTACTAGCGTTAATGCAAGAAAAAGAGGCATAGTAATCGCTAGAAAAGTTCCAACTTGCAGTATTTATCCACAAGCTGTTGTTTTTCAAGTTGTCAAAAAAAATAATGGTGTTGTAACTCTGAAAGGATATTTAGAGACTTATATTTCAACGTTGCATGAGTCTGGACTGCTATGATTTAGATAAGTTAGACTAGTTAGATAAGTTAGACTGGTTATTGTTTTCTTGTTTTTTTGTTTTATTGTTAAATTATCTTAAATAATATGAAAAACAAAATTAAATTTTTATTAATTTCCGTCTTGGTGATGAGTTGTGTTTTGTTGGTTTCAAATTTTGTTCTGGCAGCTGATGAGTACGTGCCAGATCAAATCATTGTAAAATTAAAACAAAATGTGGCGACAACTGCAGATGCAGTTGGAAAGATAGCTCAAGGTTTTAACACAACAATTTTAAGGACAGATGAATCGGCAAATTTTGCGGTTTTGAAATTGCCAACAACTGCGACTGTTGATCAAGCTGTTGCTTATTATAATAATAAAAAGTTAAGACCAGAAGTAGAATATGCAGAGCCGAATTATATTTATCATATGAGTTGGAGTCCGAATGATCCATATCGTGTTAATCAGTGGAATTTTAATGCAATAAATATGGCTGAAGCATGGGATTATGATACAACAGCTCCTTTGCATGGAGGCGATCCATCAGTTGTTGTTGCTGTAGTTGATACTGGTATAGCCTATGAAGATTTTGATATTTATTCTAAAGCTAGTGATTTTACAGGAATTTATCCAACTTTTGCTTCCGGATATGATTTTGTAAATAATGATACTCATGCAAATGATGATCAAGGTCATGGAACACATGTTGCAAGTACAATTGCTGAAAGTACAGACAATAGTATTTATACTGCAGGCATTGCTTTTAATTCAACGATAATGCCAGTTAAGGTTTTGGATTCAAATGGTTCTGGTGATGCAGCTAAGACAGCTTCTGGAATTACATGGGCAAAAGATCATGGTGCTACAATTATTAATATGAGTTTGGGATCAACTGCTTATTCACAAACTGTGGCTGATGCAGTAACAGCAGCTGCTAATGCTGGTGTAATAATGGTAGCTGCAGCAGGTAACGGTGGGCAGGATGGGGTTGGTGATCCTGAATTGGATTATCCAGCAAGATTGTCGCAAGTCATTTCTGTTGGATCAACAAGATATCATAACAATTTAAGATCGAGTTTTTCGAATTATGGAAATGGATTGGATCTTGTTGCGCCAGGTGGTCAGACAGACGAAGGTTATTTTATGGGAACATATTCTTTTAATGCAACATATGGAGCGCCTTGTACTTATGACCCTACTGGAACGTTTGGTGATCCTGGTTGTTTTATTGGTTCAGATGGAATTTTACAACAAAGCTTTGCTTATTTTTTCTTGCCAGTGAATTATGCAGGAAATGCTACAACAGTTGCTTGGTTAATTAATGGGACTTCTCAAGCAACACCTCATGTTGCAGGAACGGCAGCACTTTTGAAGGCTTATGGTGTGCCAAATAATAATTTAAGATCAATTATTGATAATTCAGCGACAGATCTTGGAACTTCTGGATATGATACAGAATATGGTCATGGACTTTTGAATGCTGCAAATGCTTTTACATTTCCAACAATAACATCTCTTTCAACATCTTCGGCAGATAATTCTAGCAATACAAATATAACTGTAAGTGGATCAAATTTTGTGGCAGGTGCAACGATGGCAATTGGAGCAACTGCTTTGACTAATGTTAATGTTGTTAATAGTTCAACAATTACGGCAATTGTTCCAAAACATTTATCTTCCGGTTCATATGATATTTCAGTAACTTCAAATGGCAAGACAACTTCAGCATCAAATTCATTTACTGTTTTAAATTCTGCTCCAAGCGATGTTTCTAATTTGAGAGTAAGGGCTTCAAATGGCAGAGTCTATTTTAAATGGAAAAATCCAACAACTTGGGATTTTGATAAAGTTAAAATAAGGAGAAAAAATAAATCATTTCCAACAAGCTATTCTGATGGCAAGAAAGTTTTTAATAAAAGTAAAACGAGTTTTACAAATAAAAATTTGAATCGAAATAAAAAGTATTATTATAAAATATATACTTATGATACAGCAGGCAATTATTCTTCTGGCGTGCCAGTAGTCGTAGTGCCAAAAAATAATTCTATAGTTTCAGAAAGTTCTAATAATTATGTTGCAACAGGCGATGTGAATAAAGATGGATTGGACGAAATGATTGTTGGCGCAAAAAAAGGTCATGAATCAAAGATTTATGTTACTAACAAAAACGGCGATAAATTATACAAAAAAAATGGTTTTTATCCATTTGGAAGTGGTAAAAGTAATTGTGGGATTAATGTTGCTTCTGGTGATTTGAATATGGATGGAACAGACGAGATTATTGCAAGTCAAGGCGCGCCTTGCAAATCAAGAGTTAAAGTTTTTAATAAATCCGGAAAATCAAAATTTAAGAAAAAAGGTTTTAAGCCGTTTAAAAAAGGAGTTGGCGTAACTGTTGCATCTGGTGATTTAGATGGTGATAATTATGATGAAATTATTGTTGGGCAAGAAAAAGATCAAGCAAAAATTTATATGTATAAATTGTCTGGAAATAGTTTTGTAAAAGTTTTTAAATCCAAAGGTTTTAAAGCATATTCAGGCAATAATGGTGTTAGAGTTTTTAGCGGAGATTTGGATTTTGATGGCAAAGATGAAATTGTAACTATGCCGAATTCAGCAAAAAAAGAAATTAAAGTATTCACAAAAACTGGCAAGAAAAAATTTAAAAGCTCTGGTTTTTTGCCGTATGGGAATTATACTAATTATGTGAGAACTTTTGTTGGTGATTCAAATACTGATGGATATTATGAAATTAATACATCTTCTTCTGGCAGTTCTTTAATAAAAGCATTCAGTTACAAAGGACAAAAATCTACTCCGAAAGTTATAAATAATTATACTCTGAATTCAAAAGAATTTGCAGTTGGACGTTTCTAATCTTTATTATTAATTTTTTAAAAATAAAAAAATATTATGAGCATTTTGAAAAGGACGAATGTCTTAAAAAGTTTGCGAATTGTTGCAGTAGTTATGTTTTTAATTGGCATAGCTGGATTATTTTCGTTTAGTCGTTTGGTATTTGCTTCTGATTATCGGTCTGATGAAGTTGTAGTGAAATTTAAAAAAGGTTTTTTCAAAACTATTACCGGAAATTTGTGTGCCAATTATGGAATTATTGTCAAAAAGAAAGGAACAGGCTATACTGTTTTGCAAGTTCCAGCAGGAAGGACAGTTGAAGAACTTTTAGCATTATTAAAAGATGATACTAGAGTAAAATATGCTCATCCAAATTATCAAGGAAAATTATCTTGGCGTCCTAATGATCCATATTATCCTGTGCAATGGAATTTTGATAGAAATCATTTAAATATGGAAAAAGCTTGGGGTAAAACGAGAGGCAAAAGCAGCGTGAAAGTGGCAATCGTTGATACTGGTGTTGCATATGAGAACTATAGTGTCTATAAAAAAGCGCCAGATTTGGCAAATTCAAAATTTGTTTATCCATATAATAATGCGATAGATTTTTTTGGGACAGTAAGCTATCATGCAAATGATGATTATGGACATGGTACGCATGTTGCTGGAACAATTGCTCAAAGTACTAATAATGGAATTGGTGTTGCTGGTGTTGCTTCAAATATTTCGATAATTCCGATTGATGTTTTTTATTCTGATGGCAGTACTTTGTCTTCGAATGTTGCTGATGGTATCTACTGGGCGATCAATCATGGAGCAAATGTAATCACAATGAGCTTGGAATTTCAATATCCAGTTCAAGTTGTTGAGGAGGCAATTCAGACTGCAAATGAACATGGAATTTTGGTAACTGTTGCTGCTGGAAATGGAAAAAGGCCTTGGCCATATGGCGATGGAATTGATTCAACTGGTGATTCTTCATTAGCTTATCCCGCGGCATATAAAGAATCATTTTCTGTAGGAGCAACTGATTATGCAGATTTGAGAACCTATTATTCAAACTATGGGAACAATCTTGATATTATGGCACCAGGTGGTGATACTTATGCTGATTTAAACAGCGATGGTTATTTAGATGGTATTCTACAACAAACATATACTGACCCAACTAAAAGTTACAAAAAATTCTCATTGCAATTATATCAAGGTACTTCAATGGCAACTCCGCATGTTGCTGGTGTTGCAGCATTGTTATTTTCAAAAGGAAAAACTTATTCACAAGTTAAAAAAGCATTAAAAAGAACAGCGTATGAAGGAATGACAAATTACAGCAAGTTTGAATATGGTGCTGGAAGATTAAATGCTGGAAAGGCTTTGAGCTATAAATTTTGTTCGAAAGCAACTTTACAAATATATAAAGATAATGTTACAAAATATACAAGATTGATGAAAAAATATAATGTTGGATCTAAAAAATATGAGTATTATAAATCTTTGAAAAAGAAATGGGAAAAGAAAGTAACTTGGTGCAAGTCGCATATGTAAACCACAAATTTTACACAGATTTGATACAGATTTAACACAAATACACAAATAAAAATACTGAGAATAATCTCAGTATTTTTTGCGTTTTTTTGTATTTTTAGTTTTTTGTATTTTTACGTTTTACACGAATTAAGCCAGAACAAGGAATAATCTTGATGCCTTTTTGTTCTAATTTGTCTAAGAATAAATTCATGCCTAAAGAATCTGATGAGATATGTCCGGCGACTAGAACATTGATATTTGCTTTTTCAGCAGCTTCTTTGTTTTCTTTTGACATATGCATAGCAACAGTTGTTCCAATACCGACATTTGCCATTTTTTCATAAATTTCTTTTGAGCCTTCTGTTCCGCCAGTCATTTCTGTAATTACAATTTTTCCAGCACGATGTTTTGGATCGCCGACCATTAGATATGGTCCGAAGCCCATTTTTTTAGCTTCTCGATATTCTGGAATTTTCAAAAGTGAATCTAAGGCTTCTTTGAGGTTATAGATTTTTTCTTTTTCAAAATGCTTTTTTAAGAAATCAACTGCTAAATTATCGCAAACAGTGTGAGTATTAATAAAGCCGATATTTAATATTTTTGCAGCATCAATTGTTTGATAATGATTGATTGGTTTTACAGAATTGGTAACTTCAGAAATTCTTTTTTCTAATAATTTTTCAGCAATGTTAGCTGGTAAGCCATAAGATTCTAAAACACCAGCTTGCATTTGCATGACATCTTCTAATCCATCAGCTAAAGATTTGCCAATTGGATGATGCATAATAATCAAATCTGCATTAATTTTATCAGCAAGCAATACTTCGCCAGTATTAATATCAATGCCAGTTAAAACTTTTTTAATTTTTTTGTTGGGCTTGTCAATTTGTATTCTGGTATCAGAATATGGATTGAAAAATTTGTCTTTGTCAAAATATTCTTTTTCTGATTTCGGTAAATTCTGATATTCTTTTTTGGCATCTGATAATACTCTATCAATATCTTCTTTATTTCTGAGATCAGCTTTTATGCCAAGTTCGATTGATAATTTGTAGATTTGTTCAATTGTCATAAAATTTACAATTTAAAAGGGGTAAAAAATATTTTTTTATTCGTTCTGTAACTTGATTAGTACTTTTTGCGAAAAGTACTAATCTTCGAACATGCATCACTCATAAAAAAATAATTTTTACCCCTTATGGATTTTATAATATTATTTATATTATTTTACAGTTTCAACAATTTTCTTGAAAATGTCGGTGTGATTAACAGCTAAGTCAGCTAAAACTTTACGATCTAATTCGATTTTGTGTTTTTTCAAAGCAAAAATAAATTTGCTGTAAGATAAATCGTATTGTTTTAATGCTGCACTAAGTCTGATAATCCAAACTTGTCTAAAATCAGCTTTCTTTTTTTTGCGATCACGAAAAGCATATCGTTGTGCATGAAGATAAGCTTCTTTGGCAGCTCGATATTTTTTTGATCGGCCAGTAATGTAGCCTTTAGTACGTTTTAAGATTTTTTTGCGTCTTTTGTTAGCTATTGTTCCTCTTTTAACTCTTGGCATTGTTTAAAAAGATATAAATATTTAATAAAGTTTAAACGTAAGGTAATGACTTTTTGACATGGCTAACATTGCCAGCAAAAACTATTTTGTCAGATTTTTTGATACGAGAATCTGTTCCATTTTCTCTTGCGTTAAAATGGTCTTGATTTGGAGTTCTCTGAGCAAATTTGTTTTTTCCTGTTTTCCAAAATCTTTTTGCTGTAGCTTTGTGAGTTTTTAGTTTAGGCATAAGTTATAATTATGAATATACGAAATTAAATTTTGCATTCCAAAATTTAATTTGCAAATGTTGCGAATATGCGAATTTGCGAATTCGTTTTTCTGCCGATAGACAGAATTTTGTTAAATTAAAAAATCTTTTTATTAGGTTAACACGAAATAATATGATTGACAAGGGTTTTAAGCCTTAGCAACAACCATAGCCATACCTAGTCTTTGTCTTTTTGGCTGTTGTTCAACTTTGATCTTAGTTTCCATAGTATCAACAAAGCGGTGAAGCGTTGCATTAACTAAATCCATATGAGCATTTTCGCGACCTTTGATGACTATTTCGATTCTGACTTTATTGCCTTCGCTTAAAAATTTATCAGCTTGTTTTGCTTTGAATTCTAAATCGTTATCAGAAATTCTAGGAGAAATTCGGATACCCTTTATTTCAACTTTTTTGGCTTTTTTCTTTTGTTGCTGTTCTTGTTTTTCTTTCTGATATTTATATTTTCCAAAATCTAAAAATTTACAAACAGGAGGATGAACATCTGGAGCGACTTCGACTAGATCAAAACCTCTTTCTTTTGCAAGAGAGATGGCTTTGTAAGTTGGTAGAATTCCTAAACTTTTGCCAGTTTCATCAATAACAGCAACTTGTGGCAATCTAATTTCTTCGTTAACCCAAGTTCGTTTGAATCTTTTTGGGTTGAATTTTTTGTAGTGTGATCGATACTTTATATGTTTGTGATTATAACAGTTAACAGTTAAAAGTTAACAGTTAACAGTTAAATGTTTAATAAATGGAGGTGGCGAGAATTGCACTCGCGTGTAAAAAGTTTGCTTAAAAAACTTTTACAAGTTTATCTGGTTTTGGTTGTCTCGAATAATAAACTTAAAACCAAAAAAATATTTATTACTCAAAGCCGTTAAAATTTTCAATATTTCCTAAGGCGAGAAAATATCTACATTCGTACGATGACACCTAATTCCCACACACGAATCTAGCGGGATAGATGGTAATCGGGTATTAAGCGACTACAGTTGAAGGTTGAAATGAAAAAGATTGAGCAAAAGCTTTTACTTTTTCAGAGACCTTTGATAATAAGTTTGCACTTATAATAATGCAAGAAGTTTAGAGAGTATCTTGCAACTCTACATGAATTTTTTAAACTACGCTCTTTAGCGAAGCTTGACACCCCCCGTGGCCTGAAATTACCAAATTCCAAATTCCAAACCTTTACTTCTACGATTTGGAGCGAAAAAGTCTTTGAGTTTCTCTTTGACTTTCTCTTTTTTTGATATCTTGTCTTTTATCAAATAATTTCTTGCCGCGGCAAATGCCAAGTTCAAGCTTAATTAATCCCTTTTTAGTATAAACTGAAATAGGGATAAATGTCAAGCCCTTTTGCTTTTTTAAGCCAATAAGTCTTAATACTTCATTTTTTTTAAGAAGTAATTTTCTTGATCTTGTTGGTTCGTATGATTTTAAATTGCCAGCAAATTTATATGGAGAAATGTGGGCATTTAAAAGCCAGGCTTCTGGTTGATGATTATGTCCAGTATAACTAATTGTGACATAGGCGCCTTTTAGGCTAATATTTTTTTGTTTAGCTGATTTTACTTCTTGACCTTGCAATTTTAAACCAGCCTCTAATTTTTCAAGAATATTATAATCGTGGAATGCCTTTTTGTTGACTGCTAGAATCATAATACAAATATACAAATTTATGCAAATGATACGAATATGCAAATTACGAATCGACTTCTGTTGATTATATTATACATATTAAATAATGTAAATCCAAATAAAAAACGCTAGAAAACTAGCGTGAATGAAAGATCAGGCGAGCCAAGCGAGGAAAAGATTGCGTTCTTTGTGACCACGAACATTGGACCACATTTGCGGTTTTTCAGGATGTTGCTCTCGGCCTTGGCAGCTGGTGCATTTATGGTCAGTCGAAAAATGTTGACTTGGCAAATGTTCTAATGCGAGTTCGTAAATCATCAAGGTATTGCTATAAGCTACTTGTCCAGATCTTGGTCCGTGGATTACTGTAACATGGTCATTGATTACAGAATATTTTTGATCACCGAAACGAATGTTGAGTTGGTGTGCGAGTTCAATATTCTTTGGATTTGAATGATCATAACCATTGCAACAAGGACCGATTCCGGCTCCGAACCAGAATTTGAGTTCTTCTGGTGGATTGCCAAGAGCAGAAATTGCTTGCTGAATGATGTCAGGTGAACCATCTTCTCGATAGAAACATTTCAGTCCAAGATGCATTAAAACAAAACGACGAGTTTTTTCATGATACAAAATTCCACAATGACAGTCGGCATTGAAAATGGCAGCTGGTGCTGCATTTTCAATTACAACTCCATCAGCAGGTGTAATAGTTCGGAAAAGGCCATTTTCTTCTTCGAAAACAAAATTGTTAAAGCTTTGAGGAACTACAGTATTGGTGAATTGAACTTTTGGAGCGATGACAGTATATTCGTGATGTCCAATCATTGCAAGAATTTGATTCATTCTTTCTTTGAATCCTACGCTCTTGGGATGAAAATTATCGGGACAGCCAAGATGAAGATACTTTACTTTGCCGTCGAAAATTGTCTGTACTTGTGAGAGAACGTGCTGTTCGTCCATTTTTCCTTCCTCCTCCTGCTGTGGGGATGCAATAAAATCCGCCTTCGTCTTGCGAGACTACGGCGGACAAAGTAGTATTACATAAAAATGTGATGAAGTCAATGTTTTGCTGATAAAATTCGAAACTCGGTTTTGTACAAAGAAAACATTATGTTTTATAAAGATAGTATTTATTAAAGATTTATAGCTAAGGAGTTAAAGACAGAAAACCGAGTTTCTTAAGGTTTTGCCTTTTATTTTTGGGAAATCTTGCTATAATTTGATTGATTAGTTATTAATTTGATATTTTTATTATGTTACAAGGTACAAAAGAAATTCCTTTTCATGTTTCTAGCGGTGGAGTGGTATATAGAAAAAAGGATAATAAGATTGAAATTATATTATTGCATAGAGATAAAACTGATACTTATCATTTGCCAAAAGGAACTGTTGAAGATAATGAATCATTGGAAGTTACAGCAAAAAGAGAAATACATGAAGAGACTGGATATGATGTAGAATTAAAAAGTTACTTAGGTTTTTTGAATTCTGAATTTGAAAGAGATAATGCAAAAATTAAAAAAGTAACGAATTATTTTTTATTTACTTTGATTGATGAGAAGCAAAATGATTTTATAAAAGAGCATGATCAAGTATTGTGGGTAGAAATTAGCAAGGCAAAAGAATTGGTTTTAAAAAATAGATTGGATTGGATGGAGAAAGAAAATGAAATGGTTAAACGGGCTGAATTAGTATTAAGTGACAAGTAATGAGTAAAATTATTATATATAGATTTTGTTAAAAAAATAATAATTAAATATTATGCCAAGATCACCTGAACGATTTGCCGATATCAAAGAATCTGGAACAGAAAAGCAAGCTCCTGGTTTTGAAATTGAAAAAGAAAAAAATTAGAATATAATAAGAATAGATGACTATAAATATTACATAGCAAATATACTTTTAGTAAATAAGCCAATTTAAAGTATGAATAAACTTAAAAAAATTGATCAATATCTATTTTGGGACGTAAACTTAAAAAATGTCGATCCAGAAAGAAACAAAAATTTTATCATTCACCGAGTTTTATCTTATGGGACAATGGATGATATTAGAGAGCTTTTTAAAATTTATCATAGAGAAACAATAAAAAATGAATTTTTAAAAGCTCAACCTGGAATTTATTATCCAAATATTTTAAAACTTTGCCAGCATCTTTTAGGCATTAAAAAAATAGATAAAAATAAATATTTAAAAAAAATAAAATAAGAACATATGAAATTTTATAAGAATGAAGTCTTAAACGAAAGAATGAAACAAGATTGGGACACATTGAAAGAATTCAAAGATATTGGCTTTTTAGGAGGGGGCACAGCCTTAGCTCTGCAGCTTGGGCATCGTCTATCGATTGACTTTGATTTTTTTTGTTCAAAACCAATTTCTAGCAAATTAATTTTAAAAGTAAAAAAATTTTTTGGCAAAATCAAAATTTTAATTAACAATTCTGATGAATTGACTTTTTTGACGTCGAACAAAGTTAAAATAACTTTTTTATATTATCCTTTCAAATTTAATAGCCATTTAATAAATTTTGAAGATATAAAAATTTTAAATATCCTTGATATTGCTTCTGCAAAAGCTTATGCTTTGAATCGCAGGGCCAATATAAAAGATTACATAGATATTTATACAATTTTAAAATCAGGCATTAAATTGCCAGAAATCATTAAAATGGCATCTAATGTTTTTGGTGAATTATTTAGTGAAAAATTATTTTTATCTCAATTATTATATTTAGAAGATATTAGTACAAAAAATTTTGATGAAATAGTTTTTATTGGAAAAAATAAACCGAGTTTAGAACAAATAAAAACTTTTTTTAACGATTTAATTAAAATATAAGATTATTATGCCAAGATCACCTGAACAATTTGCAGATATTAAAGAATCAGAAGAAGTAAAGAAAGCTCCTGGTTTTGAAATTGCAGAAACGCCAGATTCAGAACAGTTTGTTGCTGAGGCAGATAAAATTGCAAAAGCAATAGAAGGCGATAAGCCAGTTCAACTCGAAACAGTTTTAAAATTTAGAGAAGCATTAGAAAAAATGATTGAGTCGGATCCTCGAATTGAAGCAAAAAGACTATTTGGTGAAGGATATATGGGGCCAGATGAAATTGAAAAACATTTTACTTTAGAAAATGGCGAGAAGTTATTTGAGTATTCTAAAGAAGAAAAACAAAAAATTAATCAAATGTTGCGTGAAAAACTAGATGATCCGCAAATTAAAGATTTAATTAGAAGAACATCAAAAGAAGAATTGCGAGAAAAATTCCAGCTTTTTCTTTTTCCGGACAAATTCAAAGATGGCACACCTGTAACAATGAAAGCTCTTTATGAAAGATTCCAGCCAGAAATGGAAAGGCGAGGGGTGGGTAAATTACTTTTTAGTACAGACTGGTATAAAAACGAAGATTTATTTACATCTGATTCAAATCAATTGTCTTGGAAATTGTTAAGCAAAGGCAATCTTGAGGGATCGCAAGGCAAAAATTATGTTGAAGAAACTAGATTTTTCAGAGAATATTTAAGACAAAACAATCTAGCAACAGCTGATGAATTAGCTGAATGCAGTGATGCAAAACTAGCAGAACTAACTCAACTAATGGTGACAGATTGGAAAAAAGCAGCTAAGCAACTATCTGAATTAAAAATTAATCAAAAATACAGGATTAATCCTTTAGAAGTTATTTTTATTCATGCAACACAAAAGAGTGCTTTGACTGGTGCTTATGCAAGGACTGCAAAACGCTCGTCTGCTGGAGAGTTGGTCGATGTTGGGGACTGTGGTTCTAGTGGCGCGGTTGTGAATGGATGGAAGCCTGAGGGTGCCCTTGGCGGTGTGGGCGTTTCTTTCTCCCGCTAGTGCGGACGATTGGACTCTTGGTTCTTGAGTTCTTGGACACTTGGAATTTTTAAACCTTAAGATATCGATTTAAGAAAAAACTGGTTAATAGAGCTAGCCTTTAATTAGGTGTTAGTTTACCAGTAAAAATATGTTTTGTCCGCACTGCTTCTTGTTGCTTCTTATGACAAAAAAGCTGTTTGATTATTCAATCATCTATTGTGTATTTGGATAGGTAACAAGAAAAGCGTTCTTCTGATGGGAAGTTGGTCAATGCTGGTAACTGTGATTCCAATGGCGCGAATGTGAATAGATGGAAGCCTGAGAATGCCAATGACAACGTGGGTGTTTCCGTTTCCTGAAATGCGGACAAAAAATTTAAGAGAAGCTAAATGTAGCTTCTCTTTGATTTAGTGACTGATTTTATCCATCCGCTAATTTGGTTTTTAACGAAATGTTTATGATTTTTGGAAAATTTGGTTGGACAGTCTAAGTTTTTTTTACTATACTTTATTTATGATAAAAGATAAAATTAGAAAAAATTTAGAAGAGGCGATTAAAAAGACTGGTTTTGATTTGCCAAAAGAAATTGCTATTTTGCAACCACAAAATGAAGAATTTGGTGATTATTCCTCGAGCGTGGCGATGGTTTTGGCAAAGTTAGAAAAACAGAATCCGATACTTGTGGCAGAGAAGATATTGAAATATTTGGATATCAAGAAATTAAATATTTATAAAGATATTACTGTTGCCAAGCCTGGTTTTATAAATTTTTTTCTGTCTGAAAAATATCTACTTGATGAATTAAGTACTATTTTGAAAGTAAAAGAAAAATATGGACAAGGAAGGATAGAAAAAAGAAATAAAATTAATGTGGAATTTATTTCAGCAAATCCAACTGGTAAATTGCATGTCGGTCATGGAAGAGGCGCTTTTTATGGAGATGTGTTATCTAATGTTTTGAAAAAAGCAGGCTATGATGTGACTAGAGAATTTTATATCAATGATGCTAAAAATTCAAAACAAATAAAAACATTGGGTGAGATTTTACATGGTCAGAAAAATCCTTATGCCACTGAATTTGTGGATAAATTAATTAAAGATTTGGGTCAGACAGAAAATTATTGGAAAACAACACAAATTGGTGATGCTGGATTTCAATTGGCAGAAAAAATTCAATTAGCTAATCGAGAATTTATTGAACGAGATTTAGGAATTCACTTTGATGTTTGGATGTCAGAACAATCATTACATGATATGGGCTTGCCTGAAAAAACAATGAAATGGCTAAATACAATTGGTTTAACTTATGAAAAAGATGAGGCCTTGTGGATGAAGACCACAAAATTTGGTGATGATAAGGATCGAGTTTTAATGAGAAAAACTGGTGAGCTCACATATTTTTTTGCAGATATAATGTATCATTTTGATAAATTTGAAAGAGGTTTTGATGAGCTTGTTGATATTTGGGGTGCTGATCATCATGGATATATGGAAAGAATGCAGGCAGCAGTAAAAGCAATGGAACGAGAAGGAGATTTAAAAATTATCATTACTCAACTTGTTAGATTAATTTCTAATGGCAAAGAAGTGAAGATGTCAAAAAGAGCTGGAACTGTTGTGAATTTGGATTGGTTGGTAAAAGAAGTAGGACTGGATGCAACAAGATTTTTCTTTTTAATGAAATCAGTTGAAACACACATGGATTTTAATTTGGATCTAGCAAAAGAACAATCCAAGAAAAATCCGGTGTATTATGTACAATATGCTTATGCGAGAATTTCTAGTATTGAATCGCGAATGAGCACAAATGCCTTTCAGGCCACAAATACCACAAATTTTGGATTATTGAAAGAACCTGCAGAATTTGAATTGATTAAAATTTTGTTAAAATTTCCAGAAATTGTGGCTGATGTTTCCAAAAATTATGAAATTCAAGGATTGCCTGTTTATGCAATTGCAATTGCTGACAAGTTTCATAATTTTTATGAAAAATGCAGAGTGCTGACTGAAGATGAAGAATTGACTGAAGCAAGATTAGGATTAGTTGAGGCAACGAGAATTGTATTAGGTGAGACTTTGGATTTGATGGGAATTGAAAAGAAGACAAAGATGTAATTTTAAAATAATTTATTTTAAAAACAGGCTTGACAGAAAGTCTGTTTTTTATTGTTGAGTCTTGAAATTTGATTATTTTAATGCTAGTTTTAATCCATGAAAAATAATAATAAAAAAATTATTGTTTGGAATGTAACGAGCAAATGCAATTTAAAATGTGAATTTTGTTTTGGTCCTGAAAAAAGAATTGAAGATTTGAATACTAATCAGGCTAGAAAAATGATTGATGAGTTTAAAATGCAAGGTTTTGAAAAAATAGTTTTTACTGGTGGAGAGCCTTTGACAAGAAAAGATGTGTTAAACTTAATTGAATACGCAAAAGAATTAGGATTTTATACTATTTTGCATACGAATGGATTATTGTTAACAAAAGAAAAATTGGAGATGATAGTTAAATTTTTGGACCAGATAAATTTACCTATCGATGGATCTGATGAAAAAATAAATCAGATCATGCGCGAACGAGGTGTTTTTGCAAAAGTAGTAGAGATTTTAGAATGGTTAAAAGAATACCATGAATTAAAAATTGTGATTTCGACAGTAGTGACAAAATTGAACAAAAATTGTATAATAAAAATAGCTAAGATTTTGCCAAAAAATATTTATAAATGGAGAATTTTTCAATTTAAAGCAATTGGAAAAGCAGAATTGTTTAAGGATAAATACGAAGTTAGTGATGATGAATTTAAGAAAATTAGTGAAGATGTGAAGAAATTAGATTTGAATTTTGATATTCAATTTGTAGGAAGAAATGATGAATTTTATGAAAGTTACTTAATAAAGTAAAATTTATGAGAATTGGAATTGATTGTCGAACAATTTTAGATCCAGAACATGGAGAATCAGCAGGAGTTGGACATTATACTTATCATTTGATTGAAAATTTATTAAAAATTGATACAAAGAATAAGTATGTGTTGTTTTTTGATCGTCGAGTTGGCGATGCTGGACATTTCAAGCAAAAAAATTCGGAAATAAAGTTTTTTCCATTTATCGAATACAAAAATTTTTTGCCAATTGCATATTCTCATTTTTTGGCAGCTGCATATGTAACTCGTGAAAAACTTGATGTTTTTCATTCTCCAGCTTCTTCAATTCCATTAGCATATTCTGGAAATTCTGTAGTAACAATTCATGATATGGCGATTTATCAAAATAAGTCTTGGTTTCCAGGACAAATTTTTGCAACTAGAGTTGTTGTTCCTTCAAGTGTTAGACGGGCAAAAAAAGTAATTACAGTTTCAAATTATACTAAGCAAGATTTGGTGAAATTTATGCAAATTCCGGAAGAAAAAGTGACAGTAGTCTATAATGGCGTTGATATAAAAATTGATGAACGAGAATCAGCGCAAACAAGGAAAGATTTTTTGAAAAATAAATTTGGAATAGAAAAAAAATATATTTTGTTTGTCGGTACAATTCAGCCAAGGAAAAATATTATGGGAGTAATTCAAGCTTTTGATCGTTTGCGAGGAACAAGCGCTTACGAAGATTTTCAATTAGTTATTGCTGGTAAAAAAGGTTGGGATAATGACGATGTTTTTAGAAGTATCCGACAATTTGGTTTAACAAAAAAAGTGATTTTTACTGGCTACATTACATCTTCTGATAAAGCATTATTGATGAAAAATGCATCGTTATTTGTTTTTCCATCTTTTTATGAAGGATTTGGATTATCGATATTAGAAGCTCAAAAAGTTGGAACTCCAGTAATTACATCTGATATTACTTCAATGCCAGAAGTTGCTGATGAAGGCGCAATTCTAGTTGATCCATATAATATTGATGCAATTTCTAAGGCAATGAAAAAATCTTTGACTGATCAAGATTTAAGGAATTCTTTGATAAAAAAAGGATATGAAAATGTTGCTAAGTTTTCTTGGGAGAAATGTGCACGTGAAACACTCGACGTTTACAAAGAAATTGTGGGAAAATAATCGTTCGGATATTACGGATATTGAGATATTAGGATATTAAATATTGAATATTAAATATTATCTTGATGAAAAAGTTTTTGCTATTATTTTTTGGAATTTTTATTTTAATGGGAGCTGGTTGTAAGAATGACATTCAAAAAACTGCAAATCAAACTTTTGGTTTGGAAGCTTTGAATACTGAACAAAAATTACAAAAAGATTTAGCAGAATCAAAAGCAAAAGAATTGTTTGCTCAAAAAGCAAATCAAGATCTTGATTTATCAACTGGACCTTGTTTGGCTGAAGAAATAATTACTGATTGGTCAGTTGATATTGTTCATAATCCAAGAACAGCAGTTGATGAAAAGTCTGAAAATCAGTGTCAAAATTATATTAATGGCAAAACTCATCATTTTGTGGAGTTAGATTTAAACGGCGATATTGTTAATGTTCATTAAATCACTCGAATAAATTTTCGAATATTTGCGAATTATTTTGCGAAAAAAATTTTTATATATATGGCAATTAAGAAAATTAAAAAACCATTGAAAAAAACTGTTACAAAAAAACCTTTGAAAAAGAAAGGAACTGTTTTGAATTTGAAAAGAAAGATAAAAAAGCCTGCAAAGCCAATAAAGATTAAGCCGAAAAAAGTAAAGAAAATTAAAAAAGAAAAAAAAGGAAGTAAGATTTGGTTTATTTTGCCAATCATTATTTTAATTATTTTGGCTGGATATTTTGTTGTTGCAAATTTTTATAAGTTTTGGCCTTTTTCAAAAGATTATAAAGTTTTGGAAGAAAACAGAGTCGTGATTAAGAAAGATATTCCTTTAGGTGCTGCTCGTCTTGAATGGGATAATTTGCAAATTCAATCTGATGAAAAAATTTCAGATACAGATTCCGATGGTAAAAAAATATTAAGCTCTTCCTTTGCTTCTGATTCTTCGAGATTGGTTTTTTTGGATGAAGATAAAAGCTTGCCAAAAGAAAATGATATTAATTATCCATGGAAAGGAAAACTTTTTATTTTAGATAATAAAGAGAGAAAAGATTTAGCTAATTTTTTCTATAATACTTCAGCGAATGATTTAAAAATTATTGGTAAAACTGCAATTGAGATATTTAATAATGAAAGAAAATTAATTAAAACAAATTTTAACGGAAATGATTATGTAAAAATAGATTTAGATAAAGCTGTTAGTTATGACTTGTCTGCTGATGGCAGAAAAGTTATTTTAGTTAAAAATAATGGAGAAGTTCTAATCAAGGATTTGCAAACTGGACAGTCAAAAAGTTTAGGAAAAGAAAAAATAGGAGACAATATTATTTTTTTGAATCCGAGATGGTCACATGATGGAAAGAACATTGCTTTTTTGAAAAGATTGGACAATAAAAATATTTATCCAAAATATGAAAATTTTGAAATTGGAATAATTGATGCAACAAATGGGAAATTAGCTGATTTTAAGACTTTGGGAGTAACTTATATTCCTGATTCAGCAAATATTACTGTTGA
The DNA here is from genome assembly GCA_041662665.1 of Patescibacteria group bacterium. NCBI lineage: Bacteria > Patescibacteria group bacterium. The sequence continues at coordinate 81,496 of JBAZSC010000002.1, read as the reverse complement.
TGAAATTTGGTCAGCAAATGATAAATTTATTTTGGATAACGTTTCAAGCAATGTTTATTCAATTGATCCAGCAAAAACTTTGATTTCAAATGACCAAGATTCTTTTGCTCGAATGAAAAGCGTTTTGTCGCCAACTTCAGATAAAGTTTTAGTTTATGAATATTATAAAGATAATGTTAATGATAATCCAAACCATGCAATTTTTGATCTTTATGTTATGAATTTGGATGGATCAAAAAGAATTGAATTGTTGCGAAAAGAGGGCGATATTAATGATTCTCAATTATTAAATATTTTTGGAACTTGGTCGCCTGACGGAGAAAATATTGTTTATAATAATGATCGAAAATTATGGATGGTTGGATCTGATGGAACAAATTTAAAACAAATATCAAAAGAAGATAAAGATTATTCAAATTTATTATGGTCTGTTGATGGCAAGAAATTAGTTTATCTAGCAGGTAATGAAGTCTGGCTGATTAATTTGGGTGAAAATAATGAAAAAGCCGAAGCTCAAATTAGCAGCAATGAAAAAATATCAATTAAGTCTGATGAGCAATTAACGACAACTTCTGAAGAAGAATATTTAAAAGGTCAGACATTTTCAAAAGATAATAAAAATATTTTATCAGAAAGATTTTCAAAAAATAATGAGGGCGTTAATTCGCCCTTTGTTTATTATTATTTAACAAATTTAGAAAATAAAGAATCTAAAAAAATCAGCGATGAAATTTATTCATTGAGCAGCAGTTATAAAACAAGATGGTTAGATGATGGAACAGTTGTATATGATAATTTAATAAATAATAATTTGAATATAATTTGGTCAGATAAAGATGGGAATATTGTTGATAAAAAAGAAATAAATAATTGGAATAAGAATTGGTTTGGATGGGATATTTCTAACGATGGAAAGGAAGTAGTGACAATTGATTCAAATAACAAAATTAATTTATATAAAAAAGGAGAAGCTGATTCAAAGATAATTTATGAAGGCGATCCAAAAAGTTCGACAAATTGGATAAGATGGTCGCCAGATAAAAAATATATTGCTTTGTTAAAAGGCGATAAAGATGTTTGGTTATTGAAATTAGAAAATGATAAAGTTGTGGAAAATAAAAGATTAGGTGGAAATCAAATTTTTGGCAGAGACGGCGGATTTGATCCAGAAAGTTTTGTTTTGTGGTCGTCTGATAGTACAAAAATGATTGTTCAAGATTCTGGCAATGTTTTGGATGTTAGTAGCGGTTTGATTGCAGAAAAATTATTGCCTTGTTTTTCGGCTGAATTTGGCAGCAAGCCAATTTCATTTGATTATAAATGGTCGCCAGACAGTTTGTTTATTGCTTATAGACAAGATAATAATTTGTATGCAGTAAAACCTGATGGTTCTGATAAAAAAACTTTAGCAGAAAATAAAATATCTGCTTTTGATTGGAATTCTGATTCTAGTAAAATATTTTTTGCTGATGATAATGGAATTTCGGTTGTGAATTTAGATGGAAGTGAAAATAAAAGATTAATTGAAAAACCTGGAAAATATAGCTACATTAAATTATCTTCTGATAATACAAAGATTGTTTACGTAAAAGATGGAGAAGTGTGGATGGCGTATTTGGCAAGGTAGAGACGCCTAAATTGGGCGTCTGTACAAAGTAAAAAATAAAAAAACACTAAAAATATTTAGTGCTTTTTTAAAAATTTTTATTGATATTTTTATTAACGCTGTTTAGACGGCGTTTTTTTATTTTGTTTTATAGCCTTTCATTAATAATGCATTTAAGACAACACTAACAGATGAAAATGCCATGGCAGCAGCAGCAATCATTGGACTTAACAGCCAACCAGTAAATGGATAGAGTATTCCAGCAGCAATTGGAATGCCAATTATATTATAGATAAAGGCCCAGAATAATCCTTGTTTGATTTTTTTTAAAGTATAGCTGCTTAGATCAATTGCTTTTAAGACATCTCTTAAGTCATTCTTTATTAATATTATTTCACCAGTTTCTATGGCAACATCTGTGCCAGAGCCTAAAGCAATGCCAAGATCTGCTTGGGCAAGAGCTGGTGCATCATTAATTCCATCGCCAACCATGGCAACAGTATTTCCTTGTTGCTGAAATTTTTTAATTTCTTGCAATTTGTCTTGAGGCAAAATTTCGGCTGAGACATTTTCGATTCCAATTTTTTGAGCAATATTTAAAGCTGTTGCTTTATTATCGCCAGTAATCATGGCAACTTTTATTCCCATTTTTTTGAATTTGGAAATTACATCTGGTGTTTCTTTTCTTATTTCATCAGCAATAACAATTGCACCCATGACTTCTTTGTTATGATGGCCGACAAAAACAATAATTCCTTTGTTGGCATATTTGGAAGTCATAGAATTAGCCCATGAAGTATCAAGACCTTGTTCAGCAAGCATTTTAATATTGCCAACTAATGCAGGTAAATCATGAGTTGGACAATAGGCAATGACACCTTTACCTTGAATTTCTTTAAAATTATTGAATTCATCTAATTTGATTTGTTTTGATCTGTCATAATCAATTATAGCTTTGGAAATCGGATGATTTGAAAATTGGGCAATTGAGCCGGCAATTTTCATAATTTGTTCATTTGAAAAATTATATTTTGGATTTTGAATGATACCTTGAATTTTTAATTTTCCCAAAGTTAAAGTTCCGGTCTTATCAAAAACAATCATGTTTATTTTATTAGCAATTTCTAGAGCTTTGCTGGATCGTATTAGAATTCCATTTTGAGCAGCAAGGCCTGTTCCCATCATAACAGCGACAGGTGTTGCTAAACCTAGAGCGCAAGGACAGGCGACAATTAATACGGCAACAAAAATTGTCAAAGAGAATGCTAAAGTGTGGCCAGCAATTAACCAAATAATTAAAGCGATTATGGCAACAATAATTACGATAGGTACAAAATAAAAGGAAACTTTGTCTGCTAATTCTTGAATTGGAGCTTTTGAACCCATCGCTTGTTCAACAATTCTGATAATTTGAGACAACATTGTGTCATTGCCAACTTTTGTGGCTTGAAATTGAAAACTGCCAGTTTTATTGATTGTCCCTCCGATAATTTTATCGCCTAATTTTTTTTCAACTGGAATGCTTTCACCAGTGATTGCTTTTTCGTCAATGGTCGAAAAACCTTTTGTGATAATACCATCAACTGGAATTTTTTCGCCAGGTCTTATTAAAATAATATCATTTACTTTTACATCTTGTGTTTTGATTTTTATTTCTTGATTATTTCTAATAATCGTTGTTTCTTTTGGACTCAAGCCAATTAATTTTTTTATTGCTTGGCTAGTTCTACCTTTTGTAACTGTTTCTAAGTAATCGCCTAAAGTTATAAAAATTAAAATAAAGACTGAACTTTCATAATATAATTCTGTTGGTTGAACATTTTTGTTAATCAGTGAAATGATTGAAACTATTAAGCTATAAAAATAAGCAGTTGCTGTGCCGATGAAAACTAAAGAATCCATATCTGGTTGAAGTCTGAATAATGCTTTAAAACCTCGAATCCAAATTTTGAAACAAACAAGTATAACTCCTGTTGCTAAAACAAATTCGATATAAATTAAGTAATTTTCAAAAAAAGATGGAATTGGAAGACCAAGCAAGCCACCCATTGCAATATAAATAAGTGGTAAGCCTAAAATTAAAGAGAAAATAAATTGATTTCGTAATTTATTAATTTCTGATTTTTTTTCAATATCAGCATGAGAATGATAACCATGTCCTTGATGTTCCATTTTTTCTTGCTCTGATTTGTAGCCAAGTTTTATTATTTTTTCTTGAATTTTTTGTACATTAATTTTGTCTTCATCAATTTCAATTAAAGCTTTTCCATTAGCATAATTAATATTGATGCTAATTATACCTGGATCTTTTTTTAAAGTATTTTCGATGTTGGCAGCGCATGATGCGCAATGCATGCCAAAAATGTTGAGAGTGGTTTTTTTGTTCATAAATATATTTTATACATTTATAATAACAGATTTTTGACAAATTTTGTATTTCTGATAAGCTATTTAAATTGATGATTGTTCCTTGCAAAAAAGGAGGAGAGAAAAATGGGTAAGAATTTTGTTTATGATGTAGTCAGAAGAAAAAAAGATGAAGCTATTACTTTAAAGATGTGTGCAACTATTGTACAACAAGTGGCTGCAATGCAAATGGAGTTAGAGTATTTGTTTGCATTAGGGTATTGGTTTCCTGATATTGAGGGTGAAGAAAGTGAAATAGAATTCGGGTTTTTGTTTCGACGTCCTGTACCTGTAGATGAAAAGATTTGTTATGAATATGATAGGTCTCATACAAGATTGAATGAGGATCAGGAAATCTATGATTTTGTTTTAGAAGATATTGTGATTTTGTTGAACGCTTTGATTGAAAGATGTAGTAGATCAATTAATGATCTTAGATTATATTCTTATCCATATCTTACTATTGGTCTTCTTGACGGATATCTTGAGGCGTTGATGGAAGAAAATAAAGATGTGTGGACAGATAGTCTTTTGGAAAAGGTTAGATTGTATATTGCTGATCCAAACATGAACAAATTTACTCAGAATGAGATTGAACTAATAACGGTATTGCGAGATCGCATTTCAAGAGAAATTGATGCAAGAAGAGAATTGGATTCAATATTGGGTGGGTGATTTTGAAGAATGTGATATGATAATGAACATTGTATGTAGTTAGAGCCTTGAGCTCTATTTTTTTATTTAAATTTTGACAAATTTTGTATTTCTGATAAAATAAGTGTGTAAATTTTAAAAACGTTTGAGTTTGGTTATCGCCAGACAAGTTGGTGAAAGAAAGCTGAAAGTTTCTACCTTGCCCCTGCCTTCGTTGTTACTACGGCAGGCAGGTATGGTAAGGGCGTACCTCCGCCATGGGCGGAGTAGAAGTCTTTAGGGAGTAGATTCACTCGGGTAAGCCCGTTATAGCTGAAAAACAAGGGATATTAGATATTGGAAATTAGAAATTAGTACTTTTCTAATATCCAATTTCCAATTTCTAATTTCCGAATTGAGGTGGTACCGCGAATTTTATCGCCCTCTAATATTTTTAGGGCGTTTTTTATTTGAATCACGAATTTTTACGAATGCCCTACGGTCACTAATATCATGAATAATTATGATCAAATTAATTTTTGTCAGGCATGGTGAAAGCGAGAAGAATACTTTAGATATTAAATCTTGTAGTTTGGATAAATATCCTTTGACAGAAAAAGGTAAGAAAGAAGTTGAAAAGTTAGCTAATGAAATTACTGATAAAATAGATTTAATTATAACTTCGCCAGTTTTGAGAGCGCGAGAAACAGCTGAAATTTTGAATAAAAAGTTTAAAGCTAAAATTTTAATAGATCCTTTGATTTCGGAATATGATTACGGACAATGGAATGATCGGACTAAAAAAGATCTTTTGGAAAATGATGAAGATTATCGTAAATATAGGCAGATGGAACCAGGTGAAGAAAGATACAATTTTAAATTAGGAAGTACTGGAGAATCAAGAAAAGAAATTGAGGAAAGAGTTAGAGAATTTATTGAAAAGGTTAAAAAAGAATATGTTGATAAAAATATTTTAGTCGTAAGTCATGGCGGAATTAATGCAGCGATTTATAAGGTTTTGAATAATAGTAGTATTGAAGAATATTTTGAATCAGAAAGAATCGGATATAGCGATATACAGACTTTTATAATAAAATAAAAAAACCACGTTAGTGGTTTAGTGAACAGAGAGCCATTTTTTCAAATTGATTGTAGTTTCATCCAATCCGACGAAACTGCCCTTCAAGACGCCAGTTGGTCCTTTGATCTGTTTCCCAACCTTTGCGTTCTGAATTGCAGCGAGGACTGGAAAAGCGTATTCACCTTGTTTTGTGCAGAAAGATCGAGCCAATTTGCTGACAGATGCCAGCTCTTTGTCATTGTTTGCCTGCCAGTATACAAACTTCCAGCCGGCGGGTGCTGACTGGTTTTCCCAGTAATGCTTGGCAATTTTGCAGGGTTCACACCACGTTGCACTGAACATGACGATCACATTTGGAGCCGAATAGATCTGCTTCCAGAATTCCTTTTCAGAATGAATCTCGATCCAGCGCACACCGTCGTATCGGCGAGAACCTTCCGGGAACACGATCTGTTCTTGTTGTACTTCTTGAACGTACTGAGGTTGCTGAACCTGTTGTACCTCTGCGACTGGAATGCAGGAGGTGAGCATGAGGGTGAGAGCTAGAACGAGCAGTTCGAGTTTCATCTGTTTCTCTCCTTTGTCGTTGCATGTTGTTTCGTGGCTTGGGAAAGACATTTTTTGCCTATATATTATATTATCATATTATTTAATAATTGTCAATAGAAATAAAAAAACCACGTTAAGTGGTTTAAAATAAAGGTTCGGGTTCTTTTAATTTTGATGGTTTTGGAGGATTTGGATCAAGAATGTTTCCGATTACGCCAAGAATAAATGCTCCTACCATAAGAAAACCTTCCTGATTCATTTCGTAATTGAGCCGGGAATATGTTATAGTTTCGCTAGAAAACAAATTCTGAATGTTGTGAAAGTTGCCGACGACAAGCCAAAGTATGAAAAGTACAGCTCCTGAATATCCGAAGATTTTGGATATGACCAGTCTAGTTTTTTTCACCTATTTCCTCCTGTGATGCCACTTTCGTGGCTTAGAAAGAACATTTTGTTTGTAAATTACATTATTATATTAATTAATATTTGTCAACTATGTTTAAAAAAGTAGATCCAAGACAAGATTTTATTAAATTAGAGCATGATGTTCTTGATTTTTGGAATAAAAATCGCATGTTCTATAAATTGCAAAAAAAGAATCATGGCAAAGAGCCTTGGTCTTTTATTGATGGTCCAATTACTGCTAATAATCCAATGGGAGTGCATCATGCGTGGGGAAGGACATTGAAAGACGTTTTTCAACGCTACAAAGCAATGCAAGGATTTGATCAGCGTTGGCAGAATGGTTTTGATTGCCAAGGATTATGGGTTGAAGTAGAAGTTGAAAAAGATCTAGGATTTAATTCAAAAAAAGAGATTGAAAAATTTGGTTTGGATAATTTTTCTAAAGCATGCAAAGAAAGAATAGAAAAATATTCTGAAATTCAGACTGAACAATCAAAGAGATTAGGACAGTGGATGGATTGGCGAAATTCTTATTATACTTATTCAGATGATAATATTGAGGCAATCTGGACTTTTTTAGAAAAATGCAAAAGAAATGGTTGGTTGTATAAAGGATATTCAGTAATGCCTTGGTGTACAAGATGTGGGACAGCATTGTCACAACATGAATTGTCAGATGATGGTTGGAAAGAAGTTGTTCATGAGGCAGTATATATTAAGTTAAAAAGAAAAAGTGAAGAAGCTGAAATTAACGAATACTTTTTAGTTTGGACAACAACTCCTTGGACATTGCCAGCAAATGTGGCTTTGGCTGTAAATCCAAAAGTAAAATATGTTCGGGCAATGAAAGATGGTGAGACATATATTATTGCTAAAGCTTTGGTTGCCAAAGTTTTGGGTGAAGCTGAAATTATGGAAGAGGTTGATGGTAAAAGTTTATTAGGTTTGCATTATGAAGGTCCATTTGATGAATTGCCTGTGCAATCTGGAGTCGAACATAAAGTAATTGCTTGGGAAGATGTTGGTGAGGATGAAGGTACTGGAATTGTACATATTGCTCCTGGGTGCGGTGAAGAGGATTATCAATTATCAAAAACAAATAATTTGAAGATTATCGCGCCAATTGATGAGTTTGGTAATTATGTTGACGGTTTTGATTGGCTGAACAAAAAAAATGTTCACTCAATTAAGAAAGAAATTTTTTCATCTTTGAAAGAAAAAGGCAATTTTTTAAAGACTGCGGATATTAAACATCGCTACCCATTTTGTTGGAGATGCAAAGAAGAATTAGTATTTAGAGCTGTTTCAGAGTGGTTTATTGATGTTTCAGAAGTAAGAGAGCCAATGAAAAAAGCTGCTGAAAAGGTTGGTTGGTTGCCAGAATCTGTTGGAAAGAGAATGCAAGATTGGCTTGATAATATGGGCGATTGGGTAATTTCTCGTAAACGATATTGGGGTTTGCCATTGCCTCTTTATGAATGTGAATGTGGAGAAGTAACTGCTGTTCAATCAAGAAAAGAGCTTTTAGAATTATCAAATCAGCAATCAACAAATTTAATTTTAGCAAGGCATGGGAGAAGCGAGTGGAATGTTGAAGGCAAGGTTGATTCAATAATGCCAGGTTCAAACTTAGATTGGAAAGGACTAGAAGAGGCAGAACAATTAGCATTGGAAATGAAAAAAAGAGGTGTTGATGTAATTTACACATCATCGTTTTTGCGATGCAAAAAAACTGCTGAAAAAGTTGCTCAAATTTGCGGCATTGAATTAGTTGAAGATGAAAGATTGAAAGAACAAAATTTTGGTGAATGGTCGGGACAGAAAGTCTCTAATTTTGAAAAAGATTTAACTGCATTCTTTGAGCAAACTCAAGATATAAAAGCTGGAAAAAATGGCGAAACAATAAAAGATCTTTTTTCTCGAGCACTTTCTTTTTATGAAGAAATAATTGCCAAGCATAAGAATAAAACAGTTGTAATTGTTTCTCATGATGGTGTATTAGCTGCTTTGGAAGCAATAATGAAAGGTAGAGACAAAATGAGAAATGTAATGAAAGTTACAGCACAAAATGCAAAAGCGCATGAATTTAATATTTTAGGAAATGGTACGGTAATTCCTGAATTGCATCGTCCTTGGATAGATGAATTAAAGATAGTTTGTCCAAAATGTGGCAAAGAAGTTTCAAGAATCAAAGATGTTGGAGATTGCTGGCTTGATGCTGGAATTGTGCCATTTTCAACTTTAAAGTATTTTAGTGATAAAGAATATTGGGCAAAATGGTTTCCAGCTGAATTTGTTTGTGAAATGCGCGCTCAAGTTAGATTGTGGTTTTATTCGATGTTGTTTATGGCTGTAACATTGGAAGATGAGACGCCATATAAGCAAGTATTGGCTTATGAAGAGGTAAGAGATGAAAAAGGCAAGCCAATGCATAAATCATCGGGCAATGCGATTTGGTTTGATGAAGCAGCAGAAAAAATGGGTGCTGATGTAATGAGATGGATGTATTGTGTGCAAAATCCAGCTTACAATCTTAGATTTGGTTATAGATCGGCAGAAGCGATTAGACGCAAATTAATTTTGTTATGGAATGTGTATTCCTTTTTTGTGTTATATGCGAACATTGATAACTTTAAACCTGCAGAAAATAGTAAATTAATGCTGAACAATAAACTTGATCAGTGGATTATTTCGGCTTTGAATGCTTTGATTGCTGAATGCAATAAAGAAATGGACAAGTTTAACGCGCAAAGAGTAATGGAAAAATGCGAGAAATTTTTGGATGATTTGGCAAATTGGTATGTTCGAAGATCAAGAAGAAGATTTTGGAAGAGTGAAAATGATGATGATAAAAATCAAGCTTATCAAACGCTATATACTGTTTTGACTAATTTTGTGAAACTAATCGCGCCTGTCGTGCCTTTTGTGTCTGAAGAAATGTATCAGAATTTGGAGCGTCAGAGCGTCGGAACGTCAGAAATCGGAAGCGTACACCTTTGCAACTATCCAAAAGCAGATTTGAGTTTGATTGATGCGAAATTAAATAATGAAATGGATTTAACAAGGACAATTGCGAAATTAGGCTTGGCAGCACGTGCAAAAGCGCAGATGAAAGCACGACAACCATTAGCAATGTTAAACGTAAAAAGTGGAAAAGTAAGTGATGATCTTGTAGCTATTTTACAAGACGAATTGAATGTGAAGGCAATTGAATTTGTAGAGAAAATTGATTTTGAAGTTATTGAAAAAAAGAATAAGAAAAAGTATATTTCTAAGGAAAAAGGTTTTGAAGTTGAAGGCGATGGCAATGTAGTTGTTGCTCTGCAAACAGATTTGACTGAAGAATTGGAATTAGAAGGTTTAGCTCGTGAAGTTGTTAGACAAATTCAATCTATGCGTAAAGAAGCTGATTATCAGATTGCGGATAGAATTAAAGTTTGTTTTGAATTAGGCGATAAAGGCAAGAAGGTTTGTCAAAAATTTGAGAAATATATTGAGAAAGAAACTTTAGCAACTGAACTTGAAGAGGGTAAGAAGGAAGTTGATTTGGGTAAAGATGTGAAAGTTGGAAAAGAAGAAGGATGGATTGGAGTGAAGAGATAGCTGAACAAATAATTTGAACAGATAAAAAGACAGGTAAATAATTAATTATCTGTCTTTTTTTATTGATTTTTCAATTAAAATTAACTATTATAGATTTAGATAAGAACGTCGGAAAAGGAGGAGGAGATGAAAGGATTGTTTGTTCTTTTATATAATTGTATTCGTTGTATGTCAAAATTTTTGTTTTACCAAGCATTGATTACTGAAATTTTTGCCATTGCATTTATGATTGTTTTCTTTTTTATTATTCTTTTTCCTTGTAGTGTATGTAGTGTATTTTTTTCTAGTTCTATTCCGAAAGATATTGTTTCGAATATTTGGCTTTATTGTTCGATCTTTTGGGCAGTTGTTTGTGGTCTGGTTTGTAATGTATATTTGTGGTATGCCGATTTTCAGCAAATTAAAAAGTATCCTTACTGTAAAACATATAGCGATGTACTAGCACATATTGCCAGCTAATTTTGAAATGCTGGTTTTTTTATTTAAGGCTAAAAAGTTGACAGGTAAGTTACTTGACCATCTTGTTTATGCTATAATAATTTAGTTATTTAGCATTTAGTTATTTTGTTATTAATTTGTGCCTACATACAAGACAAAAGGAATTATCATAAAAAGAGTGAATTATAAAGAAGCAGATAAAATTCTGACTATTTTTACTCCAAATATGGGAAAAATATCGGCTTTAGCAAAAGGAGTTAGAAAGACAACTTCTAAGCTTGGTGGGCATTTGGAATTATTTGGAAGTGTAAATTTGATTTTGGCTGAAGGCAAAGGTTTTGATATCGTAACTTCTGTAGAAAAAAATTGTCATTTTAAAAATTTGTGCTTTGATTTAGATAAAGCTTCGCATGCTTATTATGTTTGCGAATTAGTTGATAAATTTACTCACGAAAATTTTAAGGATACAAGATTGTACGATTTATTGTTTTTAACTTTAGATGCAGTAAATTGTGAAATTGCGTTAAATAAAAAATTGGATTTAATTTTGAGCAGCTTTAAGATTAAATTATTGCATATTTTGGGATTTTTGCCTGATTTGAAAAAGTGCGTTAAATGTGGTAAAAAGGATAGGGAAAATTATTTCAGCTCATTTTTAGGCGGTTTGATTTGCAAGGATTGTTTTGATGTAGATCGCGAGAGTTTAAAGATATCTTTTGAATGTTTGAAAGTTTTGAATTTTTTGGAACTTAATAATTTTGAAAATATCAAAAGATTAAAGATTGAAAGAAAATTAAGTTTGGAAATTGAAAAAGTGCTAGATCAATTTATTAGATTTAATTTGGAAAGAGAATGTAAGGCAAAGAAGTTGTTAAATGATGTTGAAAGGCTTAATGTTAAATTGCTAAATGGCTAAATTGTTTCAAGTTAATAATTAAATAACTGAGCAACTCGATTTATTATATGAGATTAATTAAATTATTATTTATAACTGCATTGTTATTTTCATTACCTTGTTTTATTTATGCTGAAGATTTTCCGGAAAAATCCGATAAGCTAGTTAATGATTATTCGAGAATTTTTAATAATGTAGATAATATAGAACAGAAGTTAGTTGATTTTGAGAGAAATAATCAAGCTAGAATGATAATTGTTGTTTTGCCGGTAAAAGGAGATATGAATGATTATGCTGACCAATTATTTTCACAATGGAATGTTGGTGGAAGAGAAGATAAAGGAATTTTGTTTTTAATTAGTTCTGAAAAAAAAGAAGCAGCTTTGAAATTAAGCTATGGTTTAAGTGAAAATTTAAAACAGGAACAAATTGATGACTTGGTTTCTAATGGAATAAATCCGGCATTGTTGGAAGGCAATTATACGCAAGCAGTTGATTTAGGAGCAAAAAACCTAGAAAAGATTTTAAAAGGGGAGTATAATGGCGTACAGTCTAAATCAAGCAATAATTTGGTTTTCGGAGTAATATTTTTGTTTGTTGTATTGTTTATAATTATTGCTTCAGCTTATGGAAGACAAGAAAGGCGAAGAATAATTTATAATAAAGAAAAATGAGTTTTAAATTGATTGGAAAAAAGAATAAAGCGAGGATCGGTATATTAAAAACCGCACATGGAGAAGTAAAAACTCCTTTTTTTATGTCGATTGCAACATCAGGATTTATTAAGGGTTTGACTACAGATGAGATGAGAGAAATTAAAGCGCCAGTAATTTTAAGTAATACTTATCATCTGATGCTTAGGCCAGGTGAAAAATTAATTAAGAAAGCCGGTGGTTTGCATAAATTCATGAATTGGAATGGTCCAATATTGACTGATTCTGGTGGTTTTCAGGTTTTTAGTTTGGCAAAATTTAGAAAAATTTCTGATGATGGTGTGAAATTTAAATCAAATATTGATGGTAAAGAATATTTTTTAACTCCTAAAAAGGCGATTCAGATTGAACAAGATCTTGGTTCAGATATTATGATGGTGCTTGATGAATGTGTGGAAAATCCGGCTAGTTATGATATTGCACGAGAGGCTGTTATGAGGACGACAAGTTGGGCTGATCTTTGTAAAAAACAACAAAGCAAAAAAACAAATAAACAACTTCTTTTTGGAATTGTGCAAGGATCATTATATAAAGATTTGCGAAAGAAAAGTGCTGAAGATTTGATTAAAATTGGATTTGATGGTTATGCAATTGGTGGATTGGCAGTTGGTGAATCAAAAAAAGAAATGAATAAAATGGTTGAATATACTGCGAATTTATTACCAGAAAATAAGCCAAGATATTTGATGGGCGTTGGATATCCTGAAGATATTGTTAAGGCAGTGTCTTTGGGTGTTGATATGTTTGATTGTGTTATTCCAACTAGAAATGCAAGACATGGAATGTTATTTACAGATTTGAAAAATGTAAATTTAAAAAAAGGAACTGTGAAATATAAGGCAATGCATATTACGAATGAAAAATACAAAGAAGATTTTAAACCTGTTGATAAGAATTGTGATTGTGAATTATGTAAAAATTATTCAAGAAGTTATTTACGGCATTTATTTATGTCAAAAAGTTTTTTGGGACAAAGATTGGCAACATTACATAATTTGAGATTTTATATAAGATTAATGGATGAGATTAGAGAGAACGTACTTTAGACAATGTTCGTTTTTGCTTTCGTTTAGCTAGGTGGACAACGAGTTCGCCTTCGCTCTGCGGAGCTAGGTGGACAAATTCCGCCTTCGTTCTGCGGAACTTCGGCGGACAAGGGAGGAAGGAGATGCCAGACAAGTTCGATGTTGTGATCGTAGGTGCTGGGCCGGCTGGTTTGTTTGCAGCGTATGAGTTGGTTTCGATGAGGCCTGATTTGAAGGTTTGTATTGTTGAGAAAGGTAAGCTGGTTCAAGATAGAACAAAGAAAGACATTATGAATGGCGTAGGTGGATCAGGGACTTTTTCTGATGGAAAGCTTCATGTGACGCCTGTTTTGAGTCATGAGACAATGTTGAGTTTAGTTGGATTGTCAGAATACCAGAGAGTTGTTGATGGCGTTGATAGGTCATTTACAAAACATGGTGCTCCAGAAAATTATTTTCCAAAAGATGAAGATCAAGATGTAGTGAGAAGATTGGTTGATGAAGCATTGATTCAGGGAATGAGGTTGGTTCCAAGAAGAGTTCGACATGTTGGTTCGGACAAATTGCCTAAAGTAATGCAAAGTTTTCAGGATCATCTGATTGCACACGGAGTTGTTTTTCGCACTTGTTGTTTTATTGAGAGACTTCATGAAGTTGAAGGAAAATGCAAGGGTGTAGTAATAAGTGGTGGAGATATTATTTTGGCAGATAATGTTTTGTTGGTACCTGGTCGTCCTGGAGCAACTTGGCTACAAAGATTGGCTAAGCATTTTAATCTTGGTTTGAGCTATGAAAAGGTGTTGATTGGTGTTCGAGTTGAATTTCCAGAAGTAATTATGAGAAAATATGCAGATGTAATGTATGAAGCAATCTTTTTAATCCAAACTCCTACTCATGATGATTTGGTCAGGACTTTTTGTCCTTGTCCTGGAGGTAAGGTTGCAACAGAGAATTATGATGAAGGTTTTGTAGGTGTCAATGGTCATTCAAGTTCAAAGCATGATTCTGGCAATTCAAACTTTGCTTTTTTGACAGAAGTGCAATTGGATGCGCCAATAGAGAATACAACGCTTTATGCTCAAGCTATTGCGAAAGTTGCGACGACTTTGGGTGGAGGAAGACCAGTTTTGCAAAGATTGGCTGATTTGAGAGCAGGTAGGAGAAGTACGTGGGATAGAATTAGAAAGAGCAATGTTCGTCCAACTTTGGAGGATGTAACGCCGGGTGATATTGCAATGGCATTGTCAGGAAGGATTGTGACAAATCTATTGGAGGGATTGGAAATTTTGGAAAGAGTAATGCCTGGTATTAATGATGGTTCAACTCTTTTGTATGCACCAGAATTGAAACCTAGGTCATCAAGAATTGGTACTGATGTAAATTTGATGACAAAAATGCCTGGACTTTTTATGGCTGGTGATGGTGCTGGTGTTTCTGGAAATATTGTTGGAGCAGCTGCAACTGGAGTGATTGCAGCTCGTGGAATTTTGAAGAACTTTTCGTAATACTGGATTTCATTGATGATCCAGTTTTTTTATGGTAAAATTTAGTTGTAAATTTATAAACAAAACCTAAAATACTTGATTGTTTTTTTGTTTCGAGTGTTTTAGTGTTTAAGTGATTTATATGGAAAATTTAATGGATAAAATTGTATCATTAGCAAAAAGACGCGGATTTATATTTCCGTCTTCAGAAATTTATGGTGGATTTTCTTCTTGTTATGATTACGGTCCAATTGGAGTTGAATTAAAAAATAATATTAAGCAACAATGGTGGAAAACAATGGTTCATGATCGAGAAGACATTGTCGGATTAGATGCTTCGATTTTAATGTCGCCAAAAGTTTGGTATGCATCTGGCCATTTGTCAGCTGGTTTTGCAGACCCAATGGCAGAATGTAAAAAATGCAACAAAAGGTTTCGCGCAGATCATTTGAAGGAGCAAGCAATTACAAAATGTCCAGAATGTGGTGGTGAATTGGGCGAGGTTAGAAAATTTAATTTAATGATGAAGACATTTGTTGGTCCACTTGAAAATGATTCAAGTATTACTTATCTTCGGGCTGAAACTTGCCAAGGTATTTATGTTAATTTTAAAAATGTTTTAGATACAATGAGACCAAAGATTCCTTTTGGTATTGCACAAATTGGAAAAGCTTTTCGCAATGAAATTACACCAGGTAATTTTACTTACAGAATGAGAGAATTTGAACAAATGGAGCAACAATTTTTTATAAGACCAGGTGAGAATGAAAAATATTTTGAAGAATGGAAAAAATTGAGAATGCAATGGTATGTTGATCTTGGCATAAATCCAGAAAAATTAAAATTTCATGAACATGCAAAAGAAGATTTAGCGCATTATGCTAAAGCTGCTTTTGATATTGAATATGATTTTCCTTTTGATAATAAAGAATTAGAAGGTATTCATGATCGTGGTGATTGGGATCTTTCTAATCATGCAAAATCTTCAAAACAAGACCTGTCATATTTCGATACTAAGCTGAACACAAAATTTGTTCCGAACATTATTGAGACTTCAGCTGGTGCTGATCGAGCTTGTTTAGCATTTTTGGTAGATGCTTATCATGAAGAATCCGTTAAAGATCAAGTTAGAGTGGTATTAAAATTTCATCCAAAAATTGCACCTATTAAAATTGCAGTTTTACCATTAGCAAAAAATAAAACTGAAATTACTGATTTGGCAAGAAAAATATTTAATGATTTAAAAACAAAATTTGTTTCAATGTATGATGATTCTGGAAGTATTGGAAAATTATACAGAAGACAAGATGAGATTGGGACACCATATTGTGTGACTATTGATTTTGATAGTTTGGAAGATAAAAAAGTGACTGTTAGAGATCGAGACTCAATGGAACAAGAAAGAGTTGAAATTGAGGGATTAAAAGATTATTTTGAGAAAAAAATAGGATATTAAAAATATTTTAAAAACCGCTTGAATATTTTGAGCGGTTTTTGTTTTACATTATGAATAATTTTTAGTATAATTTGATTATAAAATATAATTGAAAAAATATGCCAACAGGTGATGTGCCTACATTTAATCCAGAAGAAGAAAGAGGAGAAGAAGGAAGAACTTTTACAAGACCTGGGATCGAAGAAGTTCCAACTACTGAAGAATTGGAAGATGGAGGAAAAGGAGTAGAGGCCAGAGAAGCGAGAAGAATTTATGTAGATTTAATGGAAAGACGATTTGGTCCGGCTATTGCAAAAAAGGGTGTGCCAGAGGATGTGTTTAGAGAACAGCTAGAATCCTTGAAGGAACAAGCTCGAGAAATGGCTCAAGAAAGAATTAATGGCGAAAAGGATGAATTAACTGGTCTTTGGAGAAAAGAAACTTTTGCTAGATTGTTTGATGTTGAAATTGAGCATATGGATAATTATAAGCCTGGTGAAGTTTTGGTGTTATTAGCAGTTGATTTGGATAAATTTAAAAAAACAAATGATATTTTAGGTCATGATGCTGCTGATCTTAAAGTCGGAGAATTTGGAGAGGTTTCGATGTCAAAGAGAAGGAAAACTGATTTTGGCGGTAGAATGGGTGGAGGCGATGAATTTTGTTTTGCATTAACAAGAGTAAAGGAAGGAGATATTGATAAAGTAATGAATCGTTTCATGGATTCTGTTCGTTCAATTGATTTAGGGCATGATTTAGGTAATTTAACTGCAAGTATTGGAGTAAAAATAATTCATAAAGAAGATAGTAAAATGCCATTTGTTGATGAAAGAAAAGATGCTGATTTTGCTGCTTATATGGCAAAAAGAAATGGAAGAAATAGATGGATAAGAACAGATAGTGAAGAAATGAAGGAAAAAGAAAAAGGCGAAGATTGGTTTTTGATGAATTTGAGGGAAGATAATGCGAGAAAATTGGATAGATATGCAGCCTATCCAGATCTTTTAGCCAATTTTGAAGAAACATTAAAAATTCAGGCAAGGCTTGATTATCAATTATATTTAAATGAAAATTTAGCAAAAAAAGAGACATAAAATAAATAATAATTATGTATAAAAAAACAAGTTTAAAATCAGGTTTGAGATTTATTCATGTGCCTGTAAAAGATATTGATACAGCAACTTTTTTAGTTCTTTTTGGAGTTGGTTCAAAATATGAAACTGACAAGATAGCTGGATTATCGCATTTTTTGGAGCATATGTTTTTTAAAGGTACTACAAAAAGACCAGATTCGATGGCAATTTCAGAATATTTGGATGAGGTTGGAGGAGAATACAATGCTTTTACTTCAAAAGAATATACTGGATATTATGCCAAGGTTGCTTCTAAGCATATTGAGCGAGGCGTTGATTTTGTTTCTGATATTTTATTACATTCTAAATTTGATGCTAGTGAATTGGAAAAAGAACGCGGTGTTATAATTGAAGAAATGAATATGTATCGTGATATGCCAGCCAATTATGTTTCTGAATTATTTGAAAAATTGTTGTATGGAAATACACCAGCAGGAGAATTAATTGTTGGACATAAAGAATCAATTTTGGGAGTCAAGCGTGATGATTTTGTAAATTATTTTAAAAGTCACTATTTGATAAAAAATGCAGTTGTCTGTATGGCTGGAAATATTGATGAAAAAGAAAGTATGGATTTGGCAGAAAAATATTTAGGTGAGTTTATCGATGGAAAAAAAGTTGATAAAGAAAAAGTTATTGAAAAGCAAGAAAAGTCAGAGATTTTAGTTTTTAATAAAAAAACTGATCAAACGCATTTATGTTTAGGAGTAAGAAGCTTTGATATGTTTTCGGAAAAACGTTATCCATTGTTATTGTTGTCAGTAATTTTAGGTGGCGGAATGAGCTCTAGATTATTTTCGGAAATTAGAGAAAAAAGAGGATTAGCTTATTATGTTCGGGCAAATTCAGAGGAATATACTGATTCTGGATATATGGTTGTCCAAGCTGGTGTTAAAAATGAAAATGCTGATGATGCAATAAAGGTTTGTATTGATGAATTTAAAAAAATAAAAGACGTAAAAGTTTCTGAAAAAGAATTAAAAAAGGCAAAAGAATTTATTAAGGGCAGGACTTTGATTGGCTTGGAATCTTCTGATGAAAAAGCAATGTTTTTTTCAATGCAGGAAGTTTTGAAAAATAAAATAGAGACCATAGAAGAAAAATTTAAAAAAATCGATGCAGTAACAGTAGAAGATGTTCAAAAAATTGCTCAAGAAATTTTTGTTAACGAAAAATTGAATTTATCAATCATTGGACCGATAGAGAATAAGGATGAATATTTAAAATTGTTGAGTTTGTAATTTTAATATAAATTTATATGCAAAAATTTTTAGATCGTAAAGTAGTTTTTGATGTTTCTTACGCTACTTTTTTGAGGGCAGTGTTGATAGTTTTATTGTTGATGTTTTTATTTGCAGTCAAGGATATTCTGCTATTGATTTTTGTTGCTATTGTGATTGCTTCTGGATTAGATCCAGTAATTGATTGGCTTCAGAAAAAAAGAATTCCTCGTGGTATCAGTTCTCTTTTTCTTTTCTTGATTTTACTTGGCTTGATTGCTTTGATTTTTTATCTTTTAGTTCCGCCATTGATTGAGCAGACAAGGCAACTAATTGAGGTTTTGCCAAATTATTTCCAAACTGTTTTTGAAAAAATTTCGCAATTTACGGGGTATTCTCAAGAGCAGAGTCTAGATAAGGCAAAAGAAATCCTGACTTCATTAGAGGATAAAGTAGGAGGTGCAGCATCAAGTGTTTACGGTTGGATTTCTGGTTTATTTGGTGGAATTTTATCGGTTGTCATGATTTTTGTTTTGTCATTTTATTTTATTGTTGAAGAAGGAAGCTTTAAAAAATTTATTAGATCAATCGTGCCATTCCGCCATCGTCCTTATGTTGAAGATTTGGTTGGTAGAATGCAGCTTCAGGTTGGTAAATGGTTGAGAGGTCAGTTGTTATTAGGATTAATTATCGGAGTTGTAATATATATAGGTTTATCTCTGATGGGTGTTAAATATGCTTTGGTATTAGCATTAGTTGCGGGTCTTTTAGAGGTTATACCTTATATCGGTCCAGTAATTTCTGCTATTCCAGCAGTTTTGATTGCATCAGCACAATCTCCTTTGTTGGCTTTGTTTGTTATAATCTTATATTTTTTAGTTCAGCAATTGGAAAATCATCTTTTAGTTCCGAAAATAATGCAAAAGGTTGTTGGATTAAATCCGTTAGTGATTATTTTAGTTATATTAGTTGCTGTGAAATTAGCTGGAATTTTGGGTGCAATAGTGGCTGTTCCAGCTGCAACTTTATTGTCTGTTTTTTTACGAGATATGTTTGACGAGAGAGATAAAAAAGATGAGGACAAGTTAAAAACAGAACTTTGTGAACCAAAATTAGCAGGTGTAAAAGTTGAAAAAGAAGATATTACGAAAAGGACAACAGAGATTCCGCCAGAGAAGAAAGATGTTTCGTAGAAGCGGATTTGACGCTGATTTCGAACGCTGATGCGGCGCTGATTGCTAACATTGATTTGACGCTGAAATAAAATTAATATTGTCATTCTGAGGATTAAATTTGTTGATATCAACAAATTTAATGCCGAAGAATCCCGTGATTTTTTGTTGATTAACGGGATCCTTCGCTACGGTTCAGGATGACGAGTTAAATTATGGGAATATTGTATGTGGTTGGAACGCCAATTGGAAATTTGAAAGATATTACTTTGCGCGCTTTAGAGATTCTGAAGAGCGTTGATTTGATTGCTTGTGAAGATACTAGAGTGACTTCAAAATTATTGGCGAGGTATGAAATTAGTAAAACATTAATTTCTTATCATCAATATAGCAAATTGCAGAAAATTGATTTGTTGATTAATGAATTAAAAAACGGCAAAAATATTGCTTTAGTTTCTGACGCAGGAACGCCAACTATTTCTGATCCTGGAGATGTTTTGGTTAATGAAGCGTATAAAAATAATATTAAAGTAATATCTATTCCTGGAGTTTCAGCTTGTATTTCGGCTATTTCTATTTCTGGTTTTAATACTAATGAATTTGTTTTTTTGGGTTTTTTGCCAAAGAAAAAAGGCAGAGAAACAATGTTTAAATCTTTACAGACAGAAAAAAGATTGATAATATTTTATGAGTCGCCATTTAGAATCAAAAAAACATTAAATGATATTTTAGAGAAACTTGGCGATAAAGAAGTATTTGTGGCTCGTGAATTGACAAAAATGTTTGAAGAAGTGTATCGAGGAAAAGTTTCAGAAATTATGGATAAAGTTAAAGAAAAAGGAGAGTTTGTAGTGGTAATAAAAAATTAATATTTATGACAAAGAAATTTTATATAACAACTCCAATTTATTACGTGAATGACAAGCCTCATCTTGGTCATGCTTATACAACGATTGCAGCTGATATTTTAGCTAGATATCATCGCTTTATTGGTGACGAAGTATTTTTTTTGACTGGCACTGATGAGCACGGCGCAAAAGTAGCAAAGTCTGCTGAAAAAGTTGGCAAAACTCCAAAACAATTTTGTGATGAAATTTCTGCTTTGTATACTTCACTTTGGGATGCATTAAATATTTCCAATAACGATTTTATTAGGACAACAGATGAACGTCATGAAATTGGAGCAAAGAAATTTATTGAAAAATTGAAAGAAGCAGATGCAATTTATGAAGGATCATATGAGGGATTATATTGTACTGGTTGTGAAAAGTTTTTGACTGAAAAAGAATTAGTTGATGGTAAATGTCCTGATCACAAAATTTGTCCAGACAAAATTTCGGAAAAAAATTATTTTTTCAAATTAGACAAGTATGCTAAAAAGGTTCAAGAATTAATTGAGACAGATAAAATTAAGATTGAGCCAGAAAATATTAAGACTGAAGTATTGGGATTATTTAAGCAGGAGTTAGAAAATTTTTCTGTATCTCGTGAAAAAGTAACTTGGGGTATAAAAGTGCCATGGGATGAAAGCCAAGTGATTTATGTTTGGGTTGATGCATTATCAAATTATATTACTGCTTTAGGATATGGAAATGTTGATGATTCAAAATTTAGAAAATATTGGCCAGCAAATTTGCAGCTGATGGGTAAAGATATAATTAAATTTCATGCGATCTATTGGCCAGCTATGTTATTAGCTTTAAATCTTTCTGTACCAAAACAAATTTTTGCTAATGGTTATTTTACTGTGAACGGTCAAAAAATGAGCAAGACGATTGGTAATACAATTGATCCAAATGATTTGGTAAAAAAATATGGTTCTGATGCAACGAGATTTTTGATTATTTCTCAATTTCCTTTTGGTCAAGATGGTGATGTTAAAGCAGAAAAATTTGATGAACAATTTAATGCTAATTTGGCAAATGGTTTAGGAAATTTGGTGAGCAGAGTTACAGCAATGTATTTGAAATTAGATTTGAAAAAAAATAAAAATAATGTTTTGGCAAATAAAGAAGCTGTAAGATTGGTTGCTAATGCTTGGAAAAATTATGAAAAATTCATGGAAGAGAATAAAGTTGATCAAAGTTTGAAATCAACGTTTAGTTTAGTAAAATTTGCTAATGAATATATATCTGTTGAAAAACCATGGGAATTAATAGGATCGGATGATGAAAAGGCAACAATGGTTTTGTTAAATTTAATTGAAATAATTAGACATGTTGCTTGGATGATTTATCCATTTTTGCCCGAAACAGTAGAAAAGATTTTGACACAATTTTCGATGTGGGAAGAGGAGAGTAAATTAGAGTATGCTAAATTGAAAAAGTGGAAACGATTTGATTTAGATTTACAAGTTAAAAAAGGCCAAGCTTTATTTCCACGTATTTAATTTTAGGTACTTAGGTTCTTAGGAACTTAGGATTATAAAATACAATTAATTATAATAATGTCATTATCACCAGAACAATCACCGCAACTAGCCGATATTAATGGGCCTGGAAAAGAAAAACAGACTCCAGGTTTTGAAATTGCAAAAACAGAACAATTAAATCAGTTTGTTGCTGAAGCTGATAAAATTGCAAAAGCGCTTGAAGGAGACGAGCCAGTGTTGCTTGAGCAAGTTTCAAAATTGAAAGAAGCATTAGAAAAAATGGTTGAATCGGATCCAAGAATTGAAGCAAAAAGACTATTTGGTGAAGAAAATTATATGGGACCAGATGAAATAGAAGCATATTTTACAGTTCAAGATGAGAATGGAAATGTTGAAAATCTATTTGAATATACACCAGAAGAAAGACAAAAAATTAATCAAATGTTACGTGAAAAATTAAATGATCCGCAAATCAGAGATTTAATCAGAAGAACATCGAAAGAAGAATTGCGTGAAAGATTCCAGCTTTTTCTTTTTCCAGATAAATTCAAAGATGGTACGCTTGTAACAATGAAAAGTTTATGGGAAAGGTTTCAGCCAGAAATGGAGAGACGAGGTTTGGGAAAATTGTTTTTTGGTGAAATTGGTACTGATAAATGTTGGTTTTATAATGACAGTAACAAAGAAGATTTTTTTACAGCTGATTCAAATCAGTTATCTTGGAAATTATTAAGCAAGGGTAATATTGAAGGATCTAATAACAAGAACTATGTTGAGGAAACGAGATTTTTGAGAGAATACTTAAGACAAAACAACTTGGCAACAGCTGATGAGTTAAGTGAATGCAGTGATGCAAAATTGACAGAATTAACTCAGCTTATGGCAAGAAATTGGAAAAAAGCAGCTGAACGATTATCTGAGCTTAGAATCAATCAGAAATACAGAATTAATCCCTTAGAAGTTATTTTTATTCATACAGCTAAAAAAAGCGTTTTGACGAATGCTTCTGCTAGAACTGCAAAGTATGCAAAGTGCTCGTCTGGTGGGGGGTTAGTTGGTGTTGGTTTTGGTGGCTCTGGTGCTCAGGGTGCGTTTGTGGTTAGGTGGGGGCCTGTTAATGCTGATTCTGATTTGGGCGTTTCTTTGTCCCGCTAATATATTTGAATCCTTGACACTTGGTCGCTTGAACGTTTGACATTTTA
Source organism: Patescibacteria group bacterium (assembly GCA_041662665.1). NCBI lineage: Bacteria > Patescibacteria group bacterium. The sequence continues at coordinate 58,125 of JBAZSC010000002.1, read as the reverse complement.
AACCTCAAAATTTTTTTAAATAATATTAGAATTAAATTAAGGAAAAAATTATATGATAGAAAGATATGAATTTGGTTTAATGTTAATTGATGGCAAAGAATATAAATCAGATATTGTGATTAAGCCAGGCGAAATTTTGGCAAAGGAATGGTTTCGAGAAGAAGGGCATGAATTAAGAGTGATTGATGTAAAAGATTATATTGATGAAGAAGATAAATTTGTGGTAATTGGTACAGGCGATGGAGGAGAAATGCAAGTACCTGATGCAACAAAGGAATTTTTTAAAGAAAAAGGATTAGAAGTTATAATTTCTGATACTACGAAAGCAGTTGCAGAATATAATAGATTGGAAAAAGAGGGTAGGGATGTTGTTGGATTTTTCCATATTACTTGTTAGTTTCTTAGGGCTTAGGATTTTTTAACTCAAATAACATATAAAATTATGAGAAAAAAAATTGTTTTTGCTGGATGTTTATTATTTGCTTCTTTGATTTTGAGTGGATGTGCATCGAATAATATTGAAGATTTTAGTTGTGGAACAAAGAAAGATTCTGCTGGAATGAAACAAAGTGATGCTTTAAAAATTGCTCAAGCAAGTAGTTGCAACCAAGAAGGATTAACAACAAAAATTTCTTGCAATGAAAATACTGGAACTTGGTGGATTGATTTAAAAACTAAAAAAGAAGGTTGTAGTCCGGCTTGTGTGATTGATGTCAAAAAAAAGACTGCTGAGATTAATTGGCGATGTACTGGTCTGAAGAATTAACGAATTTAAAATCTAAAGTCAAAAATAAAGTAAAAAGTTAAAAATATGATTGATACACATGCGCATCTTGATTTTAAAGATTATGATAATGATCGAGATGAAGTAATTAAAAGGTCGTTTGCGAATGGACTAGAAAAAATTATTAATGTTGGAGCAAATTTAGATCGAAGTAAGCAAGCAATTCTGATTGCAGAAAATAATGAGGATATTTTTGCAACTGTTGGCGTACATCCAGAAGATTTGAAAGATTTTGATAATAATTTTAGGGAAAATTTTATTAAATTAGCAAAGACTAAAAAAGTAGTGGCGATTGGTGAATGCGGATTAGATTATTTTTACACTAAGGATCCAAAAAATATTGAACAACAGAAGAAATTATTTATTGCTGAAATTGAGATTGCTAAAGAATTAAATTTACCATTGATTATCCATTGCCGAGATGCTTATGAAGATGCATATGAAATTTTGAAAGATAAACAAGCTAAAGGAGTAATGCATTGTTATCTGAGCAACTGGCAAATGGCGCAAAAATTTTTGGATTTAGGATTTTATATTTCATTTACTGGTGCAATTACATATAAAAAGAAAGAAGAAGTATTGGAAGTTGTCAAAAAAATGTCATTAGATAAAATAATGGTTGAGACTGATTGTCCATATTTAACTCCACAAATTTTTCGAGGAGAAAGAAATGAGCCAATGTATGTGAAATATGTAATTAAAAAGATTGCAGAGATTAAAGGAATTAATTTTGATGAGGTGGAGAAGAAAACGACTGAAAATGCAGTTAAGTTATTTGAATTATGAATCATGAATTAAGAATTATGATTTGAAGGATGAGTTGTGAATTATGAATTCTCGATTCATTATTCTTTATTCTAATCTTGATTCATTATTCTTAATTCATAATTCATTATAAATTTATGTCAGTAGAAAAAGTAAATATTTTTGGCGAAGATGAGAATGAAATGGGAGTTCCAAAACAAGATGAAAAACGAGAACAGGAAGAACGCGAGGAAAGACCTCAGCGTCCAGAATATGGTCCTGAGTCGGAATTGGAAATAATTCCAAACAAGGAAAAAAAGAATGAAAATCCTTTTAATCCAGGCATGCCAAAGGAAAGGCCAGTAATTAAAAAGAAGAAAGAGAAAGAATTACCGAATTAAACACTCTAATTAATTTTCGAATTTATCGAATTATTTTTCGAATACTATGAAATATGATTTTAAAAAAATAGAAAAAAAGTGGCAGAAAAAATGGGATGAAGAAAAGCTTTATCAGGTTGATGTTAAAAAATCTGCCAAACCTTTTTATAATTTGATGATGTTTCCATATCCATCTGCTGAAGGTTTGCATGTTGGAAATATGTACGCTTTTACTGGATCAGACATTTATGGACGCTATCAAAGATTAAAGGGCAATGATGTTTTTGAACCAATTGGATTGGATGGTTTTGGTATCCATTCAGAAAATTTTGCAATTAAAAATAAGATTCATCCAGCAGTGATGGCAGAAAAAACTCAGAAAAGATTTTATGAACAATTACACATGATAGGTAATGCTTATGATTGGTCAAAGACTTTGGAAACCTATGATCCAAATTATTATAAATGGACGCAATGGCTATTTTTGCAGATGTACAAAAGAGGATTGGCATACAAAAAGAAAGCAGCTGTGAATTGGTGTCCTTCTTGTATGACTGTTTTGTCTGATGAGCAAGTTGAAGCTGGTTTATGTGAAAGATGTAAAACAGAAGTTGTAAAAAAAGATATGAGCCAATGGTTTTTCAAGATTACTGATTATGCTGAAAAATTATTAAAAAATATTGATAAAATTGATTGGACAGAAAAGACAAAATTAGCGCAGAAAAATTGGATTGGAAAGTCAGAAGGCATAGAAATTGAATACAAAATTGTTGACAGTGACAAGAAAATAATTTGTTTTACAACGCGACCAGATACTAATTTTGGTGCGACATTTGTAGTATTGGCGCCAGAAAGTAAAGTTTTGAATGAGATGGTTACTGATGAGCATAAAAAAGAAGTTGAAGATTATGTTAAGAAATCATTAGCAAAAAGTGAACAAGACAGAATTGAAGAGGGACGAGAAAAAACAGGCGTTTTTACTGGAGCTTATTGTATTAATAATTTGACAGGTAAGAAAATGCCGATTTGGGTATCTGATTTTGTTTTGGGAAATGTAGGTACTGGTGCAGTTGTCGGTGTGCCTGGTCATGATATCAGAGATTTTGAATTTGCAAAGAAATTTAAATTGCCGATTATCCGAGTTGTTATTGGAAAAGATAATGATACTTCAGAAATTATAGAAGCAAAACAGGTTCAAGAAAAAGAAGGAAAAATGATTAATTCTGATTTTTTGAATGGTTTAGATATTCATGATGCGACTAAAAAAATAATGGACTACTTAGAAAAAAAAAGTTGGGGTCAGAGAGTGGTTAATTATAAATTACGCGATTGGTGTATTTCTAGACAAAGATTTTGGGGACCGCCAATTCCAATCGTTTATTGTGAAAGTTGTGCTAAGAGAAAGCCAAAAATTATTTTAGTGCACGGAATTTATGGTCATTCTAAAGAAAATTGGTTCCCTTGGTTTAAACAAGAAATGGAAAATAGAGGCTATGAAGTTTTAATTCCTGATTTGCCAAATAATGAGCATCCGAAGATGAATGAATGGATTTCTGCGCTGGAAAAATTACCGATTAAAAAAGATGACCAGATATATTTAATTGGCCATAGTTTGGGTGCTCCAGCTGCTTGCCAGTTTGCATTGAAAAATAAGTTAAATATTGAAAAATTGATTTTAGTTGCACCTACTGGGAATAGTCAAGGTGAGTTAAATTGGAATAATTTGAAGAATGCTGGTTGTGATGACGAGGCATTAGCAATCATTAAGGAATTCAATGAACTGAATATCGGATTAGATGAACTGTCTAAATTAGTTAAAGAAAAAGTAATTTACTTGTCTGATAATGATCCATATATTCCTTTAGAAGTTAAAAAGGACTATGAAGTCTTAAATGCTAAAGTTAGTGTATTTAAGAATAAAGGACATTTCAATGAGACTGCTGGTATTAAAGAATTGCCGGAAATACTTTTTGAATTTCCTGATTCTATAAATAGCGGTATAATTCCAGTTCCAGAAGAAGATTTGCCAGTAATGTTGCCAAAGACTGATGATTATTTGCCTGACGGAACTGATCGATCGCCTCTTGCTCGAAATTTGGAATTTGTTAATACGAAATGTCCAAAATGTGGAGGAGAGGCAAAAAGAGAAACTGATGTCTCAGATACATTCTTAGATTCATCTTGGTATTTTTTGAGATATCCAAGTGTTGATATAAAAGATCAGCCTTTTGATAAAGAGATTACAAAAAAATGGTTGCCAGTTGATATGTATATTGGCGGACATGAGCATGCTGTACTTCATTTACTTTATACAAGATTTGTGACAATGGTTTTACATGATTTAGGGATGATTGATTTTGAAGAGCCTTTTAAAAAATTTCGAGCGCATGGTTTGATTATTAAAGATGGTGCCAAGATGTCAAAATCAAAAGGTAACGTTGTAAATCCTGATCTATATATTGAAAAATATGGCGCTGATGTTTTGAGGACTTATTTGATGTTTATCGGACCATTAAAACAAGGTGGCGATTTTAGAGATGAAGGTGTTGTTGGAATTGAGCGTTTTTTTGGTAGACTTTTCTTTTTAGTTTCTCAGGTACTTAGTTCCTTAGGTACTCAGGATGATGTGTTTGTTATTCAGAGAAATAAATTAATCAAAAAAGCAACTCATGATGTTGAGGAATTGGATTATAATACGATCATTGCATCATCAATGGAATTTTTGAATTTGTTAGATAAGCAAAAAGATAAAATTTCTAAAATTGATATAGAGACTTTGTTAATTATTTTGTCTCCTTTTGCTCCGCATTTTTGTGAAGAAATGTGGGAGACGCTTGGGAATAAGGAAAGTGTTTTTAAAGCATCTTGGCCATTATTTGATGAAAGTAAAATGAAAGAAGAAAAAGTTAAAATGATTATTCAGATCAATGGCAAAGTGAGAGATTTTATGGAAGTTGATACAAATATTTCTGAAGAGAAGGCAAGTGAACTTGTGCAAAAGAGAGAAAAGATTATGAAATATATTGTTGGAAAAAAGATTAAGAAAATGATTTTTGTAAAGGGAAGATTGATTAATATAGTTGTATAAAATACTCTAATTAATTTTCGAATAAATCGAATTAATTTTCGAATAAAAATCCGCCTTCGTTAAAACTTCGGCGGACAAAGAAAAAGTCCAGACTAAGGTTTGGACTTTTGAGTGAATGAGCGTTTAGGCTGTTTGAGTTTGTTGAGCTTCGATCATGATTTGATATTTCATCCAACCGATAATAAAATCAATTCCCTCTTCGTTGTTGCCGCCTTCGGGAATAATTATGTTAGCAAATTCTTTGGTTGGTTCGAAGTGAATTTTGAAGGCACGACTAACTTTTGGCCATTGTTTGCGAACTGATTCATTCGTTCTGCCACGACCACCTTCTTCTTTGGGTCTAGTATCTCTATCTTGTCTTCTGAAACCGCAAATATCTAGTGTTGGATCAACAAATAGTTTTTTGCGGTAAAGTGTTCTAAGTTTTGGATGCCAAAGAGCCATATGGCTGTCAATAAGATTAAAGCGTTTTGGCGTGATGATGAGTGGCTCTGGCCTGGTAACTCTAGTATGGCTGTCGAAATCGTATAGAGGCATTTCAACAGGTTTTCCTTCCTTTAAGCACATTACAAAATGAATAACTTCGAACCAATCAAGAGAATTATTAGGATCATCAAAATCCAGCTTCTCTCTTTCTTCTGGAGGCATATCGCTGCGATCAAGATAAAAATTATCTAATTCGTTATGCCCAACGTACTCTTCGCCAACAGCAGCAATAATTTTTTTTGCAACCTCTCCCTTGCCTGATCCACTTGCTCCTGTGATTGCAATGATATCATAAATTGATGGCCTATATAATCTTACTTTTGGTTGGATGATCACTTTTTCCTCCATTGTCCGCTTGCCATTGAACTATGGCGAAAGCGGGCTTTTGCTAGGGTACGAGAAAAAGCCTTGTTTAATTCATATTAAGATATTAGAATAGTTCGTCAAGTCAAATTTATGCGAAAAGTATCAAAAATTGGAATTGTAATATTAATGTTGGCTATTCTTGTAGCTATTGATTTGTTTTTGGTAAAAATGTTTCAACCTCAAGAAATATCTGAAATAAATGAATATAATGAGTCGCTAAATATAGAAAATCAATCTGAACAAAATATTAGTTCAGAGAATATTGTAGCTGAAGAGAATCAAAATGACGAAAAAGATATAAAAAAGAAACCAGAATTTGTAATGCCTGCGAGTTGTGATCTAGATGCTCCATTTACATGCCAAGCGCCATATCAGAATTGGGCAGAGCCTTGGCAGGAAGCTTGTGAGGAAGCATCTTTGATGATGATTGATCATTATTTGAAAGGAGAATATTTGAATTTAGAAATTCCTAAAGATGTAGCTAATCAGGAAATTTTGGATATGGTAGATTGGCAAGTACAAAATTGGGGTGGACATTTTGATTTGAAGGCAGAAGATATTGTCAGATTAGCAAAAGAGTATTATGGTTATAAGAATGTTGAAGCTAAATATGATATTACAGTTGAAGATATAAAGAAAGAATTAGCGCAAGGAAATGTTGTTTTAGCGCCAACTGCTGGACAAATGCTTGCTAATCCTCATTTTACGGCACCTGGTCCTGTTTACCATAATTTGGTAATTGTTGGATTTGATGAAAATGGATTTATTACAAATGATCCAGGAATTTGGCAAGGATTTAAATTTAGATATACTTTTGATAATTTGTATAATGCGATTCATGATTATGATCCAAGTTCGATGTTGAATGGAAAAAAAGTTATGATAGTTATAAAGAAATAAATATTCGGATATTTGGAAATTCGGAAATTACGGAGATTAGATATCGTACTTTAACAACGAGAAAAGGAGGAGAGAAAGAATGCCAAGCCAGAAGCATAATTTGACAGTTTCTTGCAAGCTTAGCGTGTTGTATGCTTTGCGAGAAGTTTTTAGAGGGGGTCAACTTTGGGATAGTTTTCTATACAATTTCTTGTCTGATTATATAGAAGAAGCAAAAGAAGAAGTAGTGTTGTTACAATTTCCGGATGATGAAGATGGTCGAAAGCAATTAGCGAAATTTCAGAGGGCGACCTTTAGTTTAATGAAAGATGTTGTGCAATTGGCTAGTGAGGTAGATAATTTTTCAAAATCTGTTTTTATTGAGCAAGAGGGAGGAGGACAGTAATGAGCGAAGAAATGGATGGAATGCGAAGATTGAGATGCGGAAGACATTTGTTGGTTGCTTTGCATGATTGTTTGTTTGAAGCAGAAGATCAAGTTTCTTTGGTTTTGACAGAAAGTTTGGAAGAGGCGATGATTCATTGTGGAAATGATGAATTGAAAGAAGCAACTTTGTTTTTTGCGGATAATCCGGCAGGTGATGTGCAATTTTTGAGGTTGAGAGAGGCATGGAAGATTTTGCACAAAGAAATGACTATTTTAGATGCTGGAATTCGTTTGCATGCCGATTCCCTAGCCAAGGAGGGAAGGAAAAATGTTTGAAAAAGATAAGATTGAAGTATCATTTGATTATACTTTAGCTCATTCATTGTTAGAAATTGTACGTGAACAACTTGGCGAGCAACATCCTTTGCTTGATAAAATGATTGCAGCAATTGATCAACATACATGTAGAAAAGCAAAGTTGGTGAAAATAGTTTTGTCTGATCGTGCACAATTGAATGATTTCCGAAATATTTTGGCTCAGTTGATTTCACGAGCTACAAAATTAAACGAGGAGATTCGTGTACATTAAGTGATTACCAGTTTTTACTGGTTTTTTTATGTCTTGAGATAGCAAAAAAAATATGTTAAATTGATATAACTATAGTTTTTTTTACTTTTTAATTTTTACTTTTTAATTTTAAAAACATGTGCGGAATAATAGCTTATATCGGAAATAAAAAAGCATCACCGATTTTAGTTGATGGTTTGAAAAAATTAGAATATCGTGGATATGATTCTTGGGGTTTGGCGACTATCAGTGATGGAAAAATTAATTTTGTGAAAAGCGTTGGCAGAATTGGCCAGAATTTAGAGATGACTAATCTTGCTGGAACAATTGGAATGGGTCATACAAGATGGGCAACTCATGGAGGAGTAACAGATCAGAATGCTCATCCTCATTTGGATTGTGAAGGAAAAATTGCAGTAATTCATAATGGGATTATTGAGAATTTTGCCAAATTAAAAGAGCAATTGATTAAAGAAGGTCATAAATTTAGATCAGAAACTGATACTGAAGTTTTAAGCCATTTGATTGAAAAATATTATGAAGGAAATTTGAAAGAAGCAGTGAGAAAAGCTTTGCTTTGCATTGATGGAACATATGGTATTGTTGTTATTTCTTCACTTGAACCAGATAGGATTGTTGCAGCTCGTCATGGTAGTCCATTAGTCGTGGGAGTTGGTGAGGGAGAAAATTATTTTGCGTCTGATGCGACAGCTTTGATTCCTTATACGAAAAAAGTGGTTTATATTGAAGAAAATGAGATTGTGGAAATTACAAAAGAAGGTTTTTATACTATTACAATTGATGATAAAAAAGTTAATTCAGAAGTTCATGAAATTGATTGGCAACAGGATTTAGCTGAAAAGAAAGATTTTAAACATTTTATGATGAAAGAAATTTTTGAACAGCCAAAAGTAGTTGAAAATGCTTCAGCTGGTCGAGTTGTATCTTCGGAAGGTTTGGCTCATCTTGGCGGTTTAAATATGTCAATTGAAGAAATGTTAAGAGTCAAAAGAATTGTTTTTATTGCTTGCGGTACTGCTTTGCATGCTGGAATGGTTGGAAAATACATGATTGAAGAATGCGCGTCAATTCCTTGTGAAGTCGAATGCGCATCAGAATTGCGTTATAAAAGAATTCTATTAGATAAAGATACTCTTGTTTTTGTAATATCGCAATCTGGTGAAACAGCTGACACAATTGCAGCAATGCGAGAAATACAGAGAAAGGGTATTAAAGTTTTGGGAATTTCTAATGTTGTTGGATCAACGATTGCTCGTGAAACTGATGGCGGAGTTTTTGTTCATGCTGGACCAGAAATTGGCGTTGCTTCAACAAAAGCTTTTTTGGCGCAAACTACTGTTCTATCAATCTTGGCTTTAGAATTTGGTAGACTTAAAAATTTGTCTTTCATGGAAGGAAAAAATATTGCAGAAGAGATAAAGAAAATTCCAGAAAAGATAAAGAAAATTTTAGAACAAAATGACAAAATAAAAAATTTAGCAGAAAAATATCGTGATTACAAAAATTTCTTGTATTTAGGTAGAAGATTTAATTATCCTATGGCATTGGAAGGAGCTTTGAAGTTAAAAGAAATTTCTTATATTCATGCTGAAGGCTATTCTGCTGGAGAAATGAAACATGGCGCAATTGCCTTGATTGATGAAAATTTTCCATGTTTTTTCATAGTTCCAAAAGATAGTGTTTATGACAAAACAATTAGTAATATGCAAGAAATAAGAGCAAGGAAAGGCAAAATTATTGCTATTACGACAGAGAGAAATACTGACATTGAAAAATATGCAGATGACGTGATTTATATTCCAGAAACTATAGAATTGCTTGAGCCATTGTTAACTGTTGTGCCAATGCAATTGCTGGCTTATCATATTGCAGAAATCAAAGGATTGGATGTGGATAAGCCGAGGAATTTGGCAAAGAGTGTGACTGTTGAATAATTCTAATTTTTATTCGAATTATATTCTAATTATTTTCGAATTAAAAAAACCTCGGGCGAGGTTAGAAAGGACATAGAGTTTTTGTTTTGAGAGCGTTTCCGATCCATAGAAAGCCGATGCCTTCAAGAATGATGAATGGGGTGGTGAAATTCATGAAGATCAGTTCTGTTTGGATTGGGGCGCGAAGAACTACTGTTACAAAAATTGAAGTAATGAAGAACAAAATAGCGTAAAGTACGAGAATGAGACCGAAGATTCTTGAAAGGCTTTCTGCTATTTTATCCATTAGCTTTTCAAATGTCTGCCTCATCGTTTTTCCTCCTTCCTTTTGTGGCGAGGAATTTAATTGATTTTAAAGTTTATTATTATTCATGCAAAAAGTCAAGAAAATTATCTATATTGGTGGTGGAACTGGAGCAAGTGTTGTTTTGGGTGGGTTAAAAGTGCACAAAAATGTTCAATTAACTAGTGTTTATCCAGTGACTGATAGTGGAGGATCAACTGGCAGATTATTGAAAGAAAATAAGGATTTATTGCCGATGGGTGATTTAAGAAAAATGCTGTTAGCTTTAATGCCGGAAAATAAAACGTGGAAAGATATTTTAGATTTTCGTTTTGAAAAAGGTGAATTTGAGGGTCATAATTTGGGAAATATTATTATTGCGAATTTACAAGAAAAATCTGGTGATATTGAAAAGGCGATTGAAGAATTATGCAAAGAATTAAAAATAAAAGATAAGATAATGCCTGTAGCTTTGAAAAGAGCTGATCTATGCGTAGAACTTGAAAATGGACAAGTCATAAAATCAGAAACCAATATTGATGAAGTAATTGGTTTTGATGGCAATTTGAAGATAAAAAAGGCTTGGATTGAACCAAAGATTAAAGCAAATCCTAGTGTTTTAAAGGCTATCAAAGAGGCAAATTTGATTGTAATTGGACCTGGAGATTTATATACTTCTGTTGTTGCATGTTTATGTGTTTCTGGTATTGCTAATGCCCTAAAGGCATCTAGAGCCAAAATTGTTTATGTCAGCAACATAATGACTAAGTTTGGACAGACGAACAATTTTAGTGTTCAGGACCATGTAGATGTTTTGGAACAATATTTGGGGCTTGGAATTTTGGATTATGTCATATATAATAAAACCAAGCCTAGTTTAGAAATACTTAAACAACATACGGAAATAAAAGGAAATTTTGTTGAATTTTTGAATCAGAAAAATACTCAAAAAATTAATTATATTGGTGCTGATTTATTAGGAAAAGCTTATAAGAAAAAGAAATCTGATGTTTTGATAAGGAGTTTGATTCATCATGATTCTAAAAAATTGGCAAAAATATTATTTGAATTGGTGTAATCAGGCGTTGTCATTCAGCGTTTATCAGCGTTCGAAATCAGCGTTAAATCAGCGATTTTAAATTATGTTAAGAAAAGATAAAATAGTTATATTAGATTTTGATCATACGATATTTAATACCGAGCTCTTCAAAAGACATTTGAAGACTATTTTTTTGCGTTATGGAATTACTTCTGATAGGTATGAGCAGACTTATAATTATATTAGAAAAAAATTAAAAAGACCGTATGATCCGGCTTTGCATGTTAGATTGTTGGAAGGCGAAATTACAGATATAAAAAGTTTGATGACAGAAGTCAATGGCCTAGTTGCTAATTCAAAAAATTATTTGTATGAAGATGTGATTTCTTTTTTGGAAAGCGTAAAAGATGATTGTGAATTATTTTTGGTATCATTAGGAGTAAAAAGATTTCAACAACCAAAAATTGATAATTGTAAGATAAATGGTTTTTTTACAAAAGTTTTGTTGACAGAAGGAGAAGGTGGTTTGAAAAAGGATATTTTGAAAGATCTGATTAATGAAAACAGAGATAAAAAAATTGCAATCATAGAGGATGTACCAGAAAATATTGATTATATAAAAAGAGGTTTTTCATATATTATTGCGATTAAGATTGAAAGACCAGGAGGCAAATATTCTGAAAGTAAGGCAGAATTAAATAATTTTACTGTAAAAGGTCTTTATCAAGCGACAAATATTGTTAAGTGTATACTTTAGTTATAAAGTTTATAAAGTTTTTAAAGTTATAAAGTTCTATGAAAAACATAACATCTTTGATTTTAGCAGCTGGAAAAGGAACAAGATTGAATTGTACTGATAGGCCAAAAGTAATGCTTATGATTGGAGACAAGCCAATGATAGAGTATCAAGTTAAAACAATGGAAGATTTGGGAGCGGACAGAATCATTTTGGTAATTGGATTTAGAGGAGATTTAATTAAAGATTACTTAAAAGATAGAGTAGAATATGTTGAACAAAAAGAACAATTAGGAACTGGACATGCGGTAATGATGGCAAAAGAAAAAATAAAAGATTTCGATGGATATGTTCTAATTGCTCCTGGTGATGCACCTTTTTTGACTTTGGAAATGTTAAACTCTTTAGTTACAAAATGTGAAGGAAGAGATTTAGATGGTTGTATTTTAAGCGTAAATTTAAAAGATCCATTAGAATATGGCAGAATTGTGCGAGATGAGAGTAACAATGTTTTAAGAATTGTTGAGAAAAAAGATGCAACGGAAGAGCAATTAAAAATTAAGGAAATAAATACCGGAGTATATTGTTTTAAGGCTAAAGCATTATTGGAAAATTTAGATTTAATTAGCAATAATAATGTTCAAAAAGAATATTATTTGACTGATTTGATTGAAATTATGAATAAAAAGGGATTGAAATTAGATACTGTTATCACTGACGATTTTGAGCATACAATGGGAATAAATAGACCCGAGGAGCTTGAAAGGGCGAGGCAGATTGTTAAATAAGTTAAATTGGTTAGATTGGTTAGACTAGTTAATTGTTAAATTGCTTCATTGTTATATTGTTAAATTGTTTATGAATATAATAAAATTAGCTGAGATAAATATTTTGGAAATTATTGAATATTTGAAAAATAATAAAGTTATTGTTGCGCCGACTGAAACCGCGTATGGATTATTAGCTAATGCTTTGAGTGATGAGGCTGTAAAAAAAGTTTTTGAAATTAAACAGCGAGAAATTAGCAAAGAATTGTCAGTCTTTATGAGAGATATTGAGATGGCAAAAAAATATGTTGAATTTAATGGTGAAGCGATGAGATTAGCTGAAAAATATTTGCCTGGTCCTTTGACTTTAGTTTTGAAGGTAAAAAAGAAAATGCCATTTGTTAAAAATAGTTTAGGAATTAGAATTTCAAATAATGATATAATTAAAAAGATTATGGAGAATGTTGATTTTCCAGTGACAGCAACAAGCGCAAATATTGCCAATGAAAAAGCTTGTTATTCTGTTGACGAGATTAAAGCTCAGTTTACTAATAAAGAAAAACAACCAGATTTGGTGATTGATGGCGGAAAATTAAATTTTGGGTGTATTTCTACTGTTATTGATTTAACTGGAGAAAAAGTTAAGATTTTGAGACAAGGGGATATTCGGATATTGAATATTAAATATTAGATCTATTTCTCGTTTTTTCTTAGTTCTGGTTAATTTTTTAAAATTTTGTTTATAAATAAGATATTCGGATATTAGAAATTAACGAAAAAAATTATGCTAAAAAAGACGGATCCAAAAATTTATAAGTTGATTAAGCAAGAAGAAAAAAGGCAAGCTGAATCAATTAGATTAATTCCTTCGGAAAATTATGTTTCCAAAGCAGTTTTAGAAGCAACTGGTTCAATTTTGACAAATAAATATTCTGAAGGCTATGCTAGAAAAAGATATTATGAAGGACAAGAGTTTATTGATCAAATTGAAGAGGAAGCAATAAGCCGAGCAAAAAAGTTGTTCAGAGCAGATCATGTTAATGTTCAGCCATATTCTGGCTCTCCAGCTAATTTGGCAGTCTATTTTGCTTTATTAAAACCAGGTGAAAAAATAATGGGAATGAGTTTGCCACATGGCGGACATTTGACGCATGGTTGGAAAGTGTCAGCTACTGCGAAATTTTTTAGTGCAGTTCAGTATACTGTTGATGAAAAAACAAAATTGTTAGATTATGACAAAATTTTAAGCTTGGCAAAACAAGAAAAACCAAGGATAATTGTTGCTGGTGCGACTGCTTATCCTAGAAAAATTGATTTTAAAAAATTCAAAGAAATTGCCGATTCGGTTAATGCATTGTTTTTGGCTGATATTGCCCATATTTCTGGCTTAGTTGCAGCAAATCTTCATCAAAGTCCAGTTCCTTATGCTGATGTTGTAACAACGACAACACACAAATCTTTGCGAGGACCAAGAGGAGCAATGATTATGTGTAAGGAAAAACACGCAAAAGCAATTGATAGAGCAGTATTTCCTGGCCTTCAAGGCGGACCACATGATAATACAACAGCAGCGATTGCGGTAGCATTGAAAGAGGCAAGTACTTCAAAGTTCAAAAATTATGCCAAACAAATTATTAAAAATGCTCAAGCTTTGGCTACAGAATTATTAAATTATGATTTTGATTTGGTAACAGGTGGAACTGACAATCATTTGATTTTGATTGATATGACTAACAAAAATTTATCTGGCAAACAGATGTCATCTGCTTTGATTAAGGCAGGAATTGAATGTAATGCTAATACTGTGCCTTATGACAAACGTTCGCCTTTTGATCCATCTGGAATAAGAATTGGAACGCCAGCTGTAACTACCTTAGGTACGAAAGAAAGAGAGATGAAAATTATTGCAGAATGGATGAAAGAGGTTAGCGAGAATGTTAACAATGAAAAAGTGTTAAAAAGGATTAAATATGAAGTCAAAAAGTTGTGTGGGAAGTTTGAGATGCCGGGAATGAAATAAATTTTAAATTACAAAATAACTAAATAACAAAAAACGGCTCGCGTGAGTCGTTTTTGATTATCTTTTTTCTGGTTTAACAAGGTTTAGGAATTCATCAATTTTTTTACATAATCTGATATGATATATTGCCTTATTATCTTGTTTTATTTTATAGAATCGAGGCTTATAGTTTAAAGATATAACGCACTTGAAAAAATCATTAGCTAGATTTGAAATATTGGAAACGAACATCATTGTTTTATATTTTCGATCTAGATAGATACTACCATCAGTTTCAATTAGACCTCTTATATAGTTTATCGTATATTGTTTGTTTTCTCTTATCCAATTTGGTATAAATACTTTTTGTTTAAATTTTGAGCCTTCTTTAGCTTGCCAACCTAATAATTTTGGCCAATAATTTGAGTAGCAACTAATGGTTGCACAATTTTCAAATTTACTATAGCTAGTACTAACTTTATTTGATGGTAATAGTTTTTGTAAAGATTTAGAAATTTTTTTAATTAAAAAAGGATATTTTGTGTCGCAGAATATCCTTAACCTTGTTGCTCTGCCATTTGGATTGGATAGATTACCGTCGCCCAAGGCTATTCCAATAATATAAGCTTGTAATTCTTTGTTTGAATTTAGAACTTTTTTATTCATTTAAAATGCCGAAGAAGGGAGTCGAACCCTTATGGACAGAGTCCACACGATTTTGAGTCGTGCGCGTAAACCATTCCGCCACTTCGGCGTAAAAATAAAAATTCTTTAAATCAATTTTATCTTGAATTTACGTTGTTGTCAATTTGAAATAATTATAGTATGATTATATACACATATGTCAAATATAATATCAATTGTAAATCAAAAAGGTGGAACGGGAAAAACAACTACAACAATTAATTTTGCTGCTGCTTTGGCTGAAATGGGAAAGAAGGTATTAATCGTTGACTTTGATCCACAGGGTAATGCAAGCTCTGGAGTGGGATTGGAAGTTAATGAAAAAACAAGAGGGATTTATGATGTTTTAACAGAAAAAGCAGAAATTAAAGAGGTAATTCAGGAATCAGTTGTTAAAAATCTTTTTGTGTTGCCAGCAAGTCAGGCTCTTGCTGCAGCAACGATTGAATTAGTGAATGTAAGTGATCGAGAATTTAGATTAAAAACTGCTTTAGAAAAATTAGATTTTTTTGAATTTATCTTGATTGATTGTCCTCCATCTTTAGGTTTATTGACAATTAACAGTTTAGTTGCTTCAAATTATGTTTTAATTCCAGTACAATGTGAGTATTATGCATTGGAAGGTTTAGGACAGTTATTAAAAACAATTCAACTAATAAAAGACAATTTACAGCCAAATTTGGAAATATTAGGAGTATTATTAACAATGCATGATCGAAGAATTAAATTATCGGAAGAAGTTGTATCTGAAGTTAGGACAAAATTTCCATTTAGAGTTTTTGATTCAATAATTCCTCGAAATGTAAGATTAGCTGAAGCTCCAAGTTTTGGAAAATCTATATTACAATATGCGTCTTGGTCTAAGGGTGCGAGAGCGTATCGCGGACTTGGTAAAGAAGTAGTTGAAGTGCTGAATGAAGCAAAAGTTACATTAGAACGAAGTTAGATAAGTTAGACTGGTTAGACTAAACGAAAATAAAATTAGTAAAACTAAGTAAAATTAATAAACGATAAAAATAATAAAATTGATAAAATTAATAAGCTGATAAAAAAGTAAAATTGTTAAAATAAAAAATTTATGTTAAATAAGAGTTTAGGACGAGGTTTGGAGTCATTGATTCCATTGAAGAAAAATCAATTTGTTAAAGATAATCAAAAAAAAGATACTGATGTAAAAACAGTTGAACGTTTGAAAAAGTTTTCACCAGCTTTGAGTGAATCTGTTGTTTTAGTTGATACAAAATTTATTGAACCAAATCCGCATCAGCCAAGAAAATATTTTGATGAACAGCAATTAAAAGAATTGGCAGAATCAATTAAAATTCATGGAATTTTACAGCCATTGATTGCGACAAAAGTTTTTGATAATCAATATCAGCTTTTAGCAGGTGAGAGAAGATTGCAGGCATCAAAGTTGGCTGGTTTAAAGCAAGTTCCGGTAATTGTAAGAGAACTAAATGAGCAACAGAAATTAGAAATGGCTTTGGTAGAGAATGTTCAAAGACAAGATTTAAATCCGATGGAAGAAGCTTTGGCATACAGCAGTTTAATTGATGAATTCAATTTAAAACAAGAGGATGTAGCTAAAAAAGTTGGCAAGAGCAGAGCGTTTATTACAAATACTTTAAGATTATTAACTTTGCCTCAAGAAATTCAAAAAGCAATTTTTGATAAGAAAATTAGTTTTGGACATGCAAAAGCTATTTTGGGTTTGAAGACAGAGGAAGAACAATTGAAATTATTTAAGAGTATTTTGTTGAACAATTTGAGTGTTCGGGCTTCTGAAAGTGGTGCGAAAAAAGTAAAAGTAAAAGATCATGTTAGATCATTCAGTCAAAAAACTCCTCTAATTATGGATTATGAGGAGCGTTTAGCCCAATCTCTAGGAACTAAGGTAGAAATCAAGAAGACTGGTAAATCTGGTAAAGTTATAGTTGATTTCTTTTCTGAAGAAGAGTTAGGAAATATTATGGAAGTTATAGCAGGAAAGCCACAGATCTGAAACAGATAACTTAACTAATTTACACAGATACACAGATAAATTTTTTAAATCCTTCGTACGTCAATTATTCCTTCAATTTTTGATACTTCGTGTAAAACCTCGAAAAACTGATCGAGGTTTTTTATTTCAAGATGAAGACACATAATAAAGGTGTCTTTTTTTGGATTTGATTTTGAATGAAAGTTTTCAATATTTACTCCAAAATTAGATAAAAGTGTGGCAATATCTTTGATCATACCAATGCGATTTAAACTTTCGACTTCAATCTTTGCATGATAATTTTCTTTAAGATCTTGGTCCCAACAAGCATCAACTATTCTTCCTTGGTCTGGTTTTTTTAATTCTTTGCAATTATATTTGTGAATACTTGCTCCTTCAGATCTTGTAATATGAGCTTTAATTTTGTCATTAATCGTTGGATTGCAACATTTGGCAATTTTTGTTAAAAATCCTCCTGTGTCGGAAATTATTGCACGAGGTTGAGGCTCTTTTTTGAAGAAAAGGAATTGTTTGTCATCTTTTTTTAGAATATCTTTTTCTTCATAAACAGCTTTAATAACTTGATTCAAATTAATTTCGCCTTCGCCTAACGCGGTAAATAAACCATCTAAATCAATATAATTCAATTTTTGAAGTGCTTTTGTTATTTTATTTTTTGGGACAGTTTCAATTGGTTTGTGTCCAAGTTGAGCAAGTTCATTGTTCAGGATTTTTTTACCATAAGCAATATTTTTGTCTTTATTAACTTGTTTGAACCAAGTTTTGATTTTGCTTTGAGCAATGCTTGTTTTAGCAAAAGTTAGCCAATCTCTTTTTGGCTTTGCAATAGATGAAGTAATGATGTTTACAACGTCGCCATTTTTAATTTTGTTATCTAGCGATGCAATATGTCCATTTATCCAAACTTCCTTACAACGATGACCAATTTCGGTATGAACTTGATAGGCAAAGTCAATTGGCGTGGCATTTTCTGGTAAATCTAAGACATCGCCTTTTGGAGTAAAAGCAAAAATTCTGTCTTTAAAAATATCAATTTTAAGAGATTCGGCAAATTTTTCAGAACGATTTTTGATCGGCAATTCTTTTTGCCAATCAGTCAATTTTTTAATCCAAGCAATTTTTTCAGCTGGCAATCTAGCAGGATTTTTGGGTTTTCCAGCTTCGTCATATTGCCAATGAGCAGCAATACCGCATTCTGCTTCTTCATGCATTTTTGATGTTTTAATTTGAATTTCAATGATCTCGCCATCAGGTCTGATGACAGTTGTATGAATTGATTGATAACCATTTGTTTTCGGTAAAGCAATATAATCTTTAATTCTGCCAATTAATGGTCGCCAGTTTTGATGAATAAATCCTAAAACTGTGTAGCATGTTGGAACATCTTTAACGACAACTCTTAAAGCAACGATATCATAAATTTCATTGATATTTTTATTATTGCGCAATAATTTTTTGTAAAGACTATAATAGTGTTTTGCACGTCCATGAATATCAATGTATTCAATATTTGCGTTTTTAAGTTTTCTTTTTAGATCAATAATTACTTTGCTAATATATTTTTTTCTTTCTTCAATTTTCTTTTGTGTTAAACTTTTGACCCAATTGTATTCATTTGGCATCAGAATCGGAAAGGCATAATCTTCCAATTGTCCTTTTAATTCGCCCATGCAAAGACGATTGGCTAATGGAGCATAAATATCTAATGTTTCTCGCGCTTTTTCTTGTCTTTTTTTTGGCTCTTTATAATTTAAAGTAGCCATATTGTGATAGCGATCAGCTAATTTAATTAGAACAACTCTAATGTCTTGAGCCATAGCTAAAAACATTCGTCTGATATTTTCTGCGGAATAGCTTTTAATATTTTCTTGATAAACAACAGCTTGTTTTAATTTTGTAACGCCTGAAACTAATTTTGCAACTTCATTGCCAAATTCTTTCTTAATATCTTCGAGCTTGATTGATGTATCTTCAACTGTATCATGAAGTAAGGCTGCAATAATTGTAGTTGCATCAAGATTCATGTCAATTAAAAAAAGAGCCACTTTAAGAGGGTGGGTAATATAAGGCTCTTTGCTTTCGCGGAATTGTCCAGCATGGCAATTATTGGCAAAAGTGAAAGCCTTCTTGATTTGTTCAAGCTCATTTTCTTGATATAATATTTTTGCTTTGTCGAAAAAAAGTTTTGTATCCATAGCAAGATAGTATTATCATAAAATTAAATAATCATCAAGTCAAATTGTGTAGTTAGTAATTAGTAACCAGTTACTAGTAATTAGGAAATATTGTCATTGACAGTAATTTCAGATTATGTTAAATTTTGATGTTGTTCTTTACAGCAAGGAGGGGAAGGAAAGTGGAAGAAAAAATATTGCCAATCGAAATCGATCCAGAATTGTTAAGAGTGTATAACGAATATGAAGAAGCACAAACTATTTATCAGAAATCATTTTCAGATCCTGAATACAAGAACAAATTGATTGCATTAATTGTTACTTTTTGTGCTTTAATTCTAGCTTTAATTCTTCTTTTTACAGCTGATATTTTTGGATACAAGATCCTTTTGTTGCCAGTTTTAATTGGTTGCACATCATTTGGATTTGTTATTTATCATCTTTTGAAAGAAAGAAATCGAGAGGCGCATTTTGAAAGGATGTCTCATGATAAAATTCTGAATATAAAGTACAAGCTTGGTATGATGATTGTTACTTTTAATGAGATAATTGATCTAGGAAGAAAGTTCGATGTGAAGGTCTTTAAGCAAAGAAGAGAAAATTTATTGAGATTAGCGAGTCAGTTGAAAAAGGCGGAAGAGAGTGGAGAAAATTTAGAACAAGCGATAGAGGCAATCAGACATGAATTTGTTTTTGGTCAAAAAATGTTAATTCAATCGTACTTAGTTCGTTGATCACCTGAAAGGTGATTTTTTTTATTCATAAAAAACCCTGCTATTAGCAGGGTAGAAATTATTTTTCTTGTTTTTCTGGCTGGTCTTTTGTGAAATCGCATTCTTTGCTGGAACATTTTATTTTTTTGTCAGTAGCAAAGACTAATAAGGATTGGCATTTTGGACATTTTTCGCCAGTTGGTTTGCTCCAATAGGCATTTTTGCATTCAGGATATTTATTACAGGCAAAGAAAGTTTTTCCTCTTTTTGATCTTTTTTCAATAATATCGCCTTTACCGCATTTTGGACATTTGACTCCAGTTGCTTTTTCAATTGGCTTGGTTGTTTTACATTCTGGATATTTAGAGCAAGCTAGGAATTGGCCGAAGCGTCCTTGTTTAACGATCATGGATGAACCACATTTTTCACATTTTTCGCCAGCATATTTTTTTTCTAGTTCTTCTTTTTCTTTCTTTTCTGATTCAATTGGTTCAGCAAATTTACATTCTGGAAAACCAGAACAAGCTTGGAATTTGCCAAAACGTCCGTATTTGATGACTACTGGTTTTCCGCATTTTGGGCATTTTTTGCCAGTTTCTTCTTCAAATTTTTTGACTTCTTTTTCTTTTTCTTTCAAATTTTTGGCAAATGGATCATAAAATTCCTTGATAGTAGGTTGCCATTTTTTTTCGCCTTCGGCAATTTTATCTAAGCTATCTTCCATTAAAGCAGTAAATTTGATATCAACGATTTGAGGAAAATGTTCGACTAGAAGATCGTTGACTAAAATACCGACTTCAGTAGGATAGAATTTGCGATTTTCGTCTTTGGCAATATAATTACGAAGTTGAATTGTAGATATTGTTGGTGCATAAGTTGATGGACGGCCAATGCCTTGTTCTTCAAGTGCTTTAATTAAAGTTGCTTCAGAATAACGAGCTGGCGGTTCAGTCATGTGCTTGCTTGGTAATAATTTTATGAAATCTAGATTTTCTTCTTTTGTTAATACTGGCAAAATTACTTCTTTAAGTGGTAATTTTCCATCTTGAGCATAAACTTTTAAGAAACCAGCAAATTTGACAGTTGAACCATTAGATCTAAATGTATAATTTTTTGCTTTGATATCAACAGAAACAGAATCTAAAGTTGCTTGTTGCATTTGGCATGCAAGAGCTCTTTGCCAAATGAGGCGATAAAGTTTATATTGTTTTGGATCTAAATTGTTTTGAATTTCATCAGGAACTCTAGCAAAAGAAGTAGGCCTGATTGCTTCGTGAGCTTCTTGAGCGCCTTTTGATTTTGTCTTAAAACGTCTTGGTTCAGGTAGAGCGTACTCTGAACTAAATTTTTGTTCAATAACATTTTTTGCTTCTGCTAATGCATCTTCTGCTAAATTAACAGAATCTGTTCTCATGTAAGTAATTAAGCCTGTTGATTTGCCATCAATATTAATACCTTCATACAATTGTTGAGCCAACATCATTGTTTGTTTAGCAGAAAAGCCTAATTTTTTGGAAGCTTCTTGTTGCAAAGTACTTGTTGTGAATGGAGGAGTTGGTGACTTTTTGATTTCTTTTTTTACGATATCGGAAACTAAATATTTTGCATTATTAAGATCAGCGACAATTTTGTTTGCTTGTTCTTGATTTTTAATATCGAGTTTTTTAAAGACAGTTTCGTCTTTTTTAATTAGTCTGGCTAAAAATGTTTCTTTAGCATCTTTCTTCTTTAATTCAGCTTCAATTTGCCAGTATTCTTGTTCTTTGAATTTTTCTCTTTCTCTTTCTTTGTCAACGATTAAGCGAACTGCAACAGATTGAACACGTCCAGCTGATAATCCTCGTCTAATTTTTTTCCACAAAAAAGGTGATAGTTTATAACCTACCAATCGATCTAAAACACGTCTTGCTTGTTGAGCATCGACTAAATTTAAATTAATTTTTCTTGGCTTTTTTAAAGCATTTAAAATTGCTTTTTCAGTGATTTCATGAAAAACAATGCGATCAGCTTTGTCTTGATCAAGATCTAATGCTTTTACCAAATGCCAAGCAATTGCTTCTCCTTCGCGGTCTTCATCAGTTGCAAGTATAACACTATCAGCTTTTTTAGTTTCTTTTTTAAGAATGCTGACTTGTTTTTTGGCTTTAGTTGGAATAATGTATTTTGGTTCAAAATTATTGTCAACATCAACTCCAAGCTCAGCTTTGGGAAGATCGCGGATATGACCATAGGAAGATTCAATAATGTAATCTTTCTTTGGCAAAAAACGAGTGATTGTGCGGGCTTTTGTTGGAGACTCAACTATGACTAGTTTTGACATAAATTATTTTAGATATTATTAATTCTTATACTAACTTATTAATAAGGTTTGTCAAATGGTAACGAGAATTAAGAATAACGAATCATGAATTATGATTGGAATAATGAATAGGGAATCTTGATTCTTAATTCATTATTCATTATTCATAATTCTCATTATTATGAGAATTAATTTTGTTATCTTGCCAATACATAATTCATAGCACCCAAATTTCTTACCTTGCCCTTCATTTCCATCATTGTCAAAGTTGCACTAACTTGAGAGGAAGGCATTTTGGATTGCTGTACAATTTTATCAATATGGACAGGTTCTTTTGTTATTATTTTTAATAATATTTCTTCTTCTTTGCTTTCTGGAACTATTTCTTTAGTCTGTTGATAAGATGTGGCGAGAGATAAATTTAATTCATCTAAAATATCTTGAGCGCAAGTGATTAATTTTGCGCCTTGTTTAATTAAATTATTCGGACCAATTGAATTTTGAGAATAAATACTGCCAGGAATAGCAAAAATATCTCGATTATGTTCAAGTCCAAATTTTGCGGTGATTAGAGCTCCAGAATCAGAAGGTGCTTCAATAACTAAGATTCCTAAAGACATGCCAGAGACAATTCTGTTTCGAGCAGGAAAATGTTGTTTTAATGGCAAAGTATTAATTGGATATTCAGAAATAACTGCACCATGTTGAGAAACAATTTCTGATAAAGATTTGTTGCAATATGGATAAATATGTTGGTGGTCAAGGCCTGAACCTAAAACTGCAATTGTTCGACCAGAAGCGGCAATTGCAGCTTGATGAGCAAAAGTATCAGCGCCTAATGCAAGACCTGAAATGATTGTTATTTTATTGCTAGCTAATTCATGAACAATATCAGGAATGACTTGTTTTCCATATTGAGAAATTTTTCTAGTTCCAACAACGCTAATTGCAAATTCATCTTGTTCTTTTAATTCGCCTCTGACATAAAGTAGGGCAGGCGGATCATAAATTTCTTTGAGCAATTTTGGATAGGCTTTATCTTTGATAGTGATAATATGGATGTTCTCTTTTTCTAATTTTTCCATTTCAGAATCTACTGAAATAGTAGGCCTTTTGACCAAAATATAATCAATAACTTTGTCTTCTAGACCAGCTTTGCTTAATTCTAAAGAATCAGCGAACCAAACTTGTTCCATAGTTTCGAAATGGGTGTAGAGTTTTTTGAATCTTCTGGCGCCGATTCTTAGATTTTGATTTAAAGCATTCCAATATTTAAGATCATCGCTAATCATTTGCAAATTTTTGCGAATTATTTGCTAATAAAAATAATTTATGTCTTTACAGTAACATAAAAAAGGAATTTTAGACAAACTATTGACAAAAATACAAAAATACAATATACTCTGTTTCTAATAATAATTTAATTTAATTTTATGGTTAACGAACAAAATCAAATTCAAAATCAAGAAGGAAAAAAACAAAAAAGAGAAAAAGTATTAAAAATTGTTTTCGGAATTATTTTTGGTATTTTAGTTTTAGGTTTAGGTGGATATTTGATTGCTTTTTTAGCTACTGATAATCTAGGATTTAAAAATTATATTAGTTTTAAGAAAGATAAAAAAACTGAAGAAATTAAAACAAATGAATCAGCAAATGAACAAAAAGAAAATATTAATGAGAACACAAATATTGTTAATGAAAATGTAAATTCTAAAAATGAAGATATTACTTCTGATTGGTTAGAATTTGATATTCAAGGAATTTCATTCTTATATCCTGAGGTATTAGATCAAAGCAAAAAAGTTAGACAAATTGATATTCCTGGTGAAAGAAAATATGATTTTTATGATTTTGGTATTTTTGGTGTAGGTATTATTAATAACGATGCAAATGAATCTTTGAAAGATGTTATTACTTATAATTTTGATCAAGATAATCTATTACAATTAGAAAATGTAAAAATCGGTAAAGATCAAAAAATTAATGCTTTGAAAGTTACGGTTACTGATGAATATAGCGAAAATTATGGCGTTCTAGGAATTAAATATTTCTTTGCAAATGGTGGTAAAGTATATACAATTACTCCTGGTCAGTCTTTTCCAACAAAAGAAGCTGAAGATTATTATGTAAAGAATAATCTTAAAACTATTGATGCTTTGATTGAGACAATTCAAATCAAAAATTAAGCCTTCCTTTATATACTTTTAAAAGAATGAATATTTGTAAAATCTGTAATAAAATAAATTATTTTTTGAAAATAATTTTGGTATTACGGCTGGCAAGCAAAAAATTGTAAACTTTGTTTTAAAGAATTTTTCCAATCTGGTCCTAGATCAGATTGGTTTATTTTTATTTCATTATCTTCAATGTCCCATTGAGGATTTTTTTTGATCAATGAGTAGGCATTTTCGTAGTTTGTTTGACCGATGAAGTTGACGACAAAACGATTGTAGCTTTTGCCATTTGGCAGATTAATCTGTTTTGTTTTGATATATTTAATTTTTGCTTTTTGAGAAATTATTTTTAATTCTAAAATATAGAATAAATTATTAACATAGTTAATTTGGGTATTTACTTCAGCGCTAATATTTGGAACATCTTTTAGCAAATTATTTTTTTGCTGTTGCAATTCATCAATATTCTCAATATTGGCAATTTGTTGATAAAGCTTCAAGCGTTTTTCAAAGTTTGGAAATATTTTTTCAGGCAAATATGCAGATAATGGCAAATCAAGTGTTGGAGAAATTTTTTCTTCTAATACTTTTTCTTGTCCTGATTTTAGATCTTTAATTGCTTGATTTAAAAGTCGGCAATATAAATTTAAGCCAACTGTGGTGACAGCTCCTGATTGTTCTTTGCCTAAAATATTTCCAGCGCCTCTAATTTCAAGATCTCGTAAAGCCAATTGAAAACCAGAGCCTAATTCTTTTGCTTCAAGCAATGCTTCTAATCTTCTTCTAGCTTTTTCTTTTAACTCTGTACTTTTATATAAAAAATAGGCATAGGCTTGTTTTTGTCCACGTCCAACTCTACCTTTTAGTTGATATAAATCAGCGAGGCCAAAATTTGAAGCATTATCAATGATAATCGTATTAACATTTGGAACATCAAGACCGTTTTCAATAATTGATGAAGCAACTAGAATATCAATTTTCTTGTCATAGAATTCAGCCATTATTTTTTCCAAATTGTTTTCTGGCATTTGTCCATGAGCAAAAGCAACTGAAATTGGTTTTTTATATTTTTCAATCAATTTTTTAATTTTTTCAGTTGCTGCTTGAATTGTTTGAACTTTATTATGAAGAAAATAAATTTGGCCATTGCGATCTAATTCTTTTTTGAAAGCATTAAAAATAATATTTTCAGAATATGGTTTGATGTAATTTGCAACAGATTGACGTCCTGGTGGAGGAGTACTAATGATGCTGATATCGCGAAGTCCTGATAATGATAAATTTAAAGTTCTTGGAATTGGTGTTGCTGATAATGCTAAAATATCAATGTTGGCTTTTAATTTTTTGATTGTTTCTTTATGTTTTACGCCAAATCTTTGTTCCTCATCTAAAACTAAAAGTCCGAGATCTTTAAATTTAATATCATTAGACAAAAGTCGGTGAGTGCCAATGATAATATTAATTTGACCTGTTGATAATTTTTCTAAAATATCTTGTTGTTGCAATTTTGATTGAAAGCGAGAAATGACAGCAATTTTTAAATCAAAATTTTCTAATCGATTTTTAAAATTATCGAAATGTTGTTTGGCAAGAATTGTGGTAGGACAAAGAATGGCAACTTGTTTTTTGTCTTGAGCAGCTTTGAAAGCAGCGCGCAAAGCGATTTCAGTTTTGCCAAAACCAACATCTCCGCAAATTAAACGATCCATTGGTTTTTTTGATTTTTTCTTTTCCATGTCATCTTTTACTTCTTTGATAACTTTGATTTGGTCAGGAGTTTCTTGATATGGAAAACTATTTTCTAATTCTTTTTGAATTTCATTGTCAGGAGAAAAAGTAAAGCCATGTGATTTTTCGCGATTGGCGTAAATTTTTAGAAGATCTTTGGCAATAATTTCAGTTCTTTTTTTAATTTTGCTTTTTAATTCTTGCCATGATGCAGTATGGAGACGATTAATTTTGGGATGTGATTGGCCGATATATTTGGTTATTTTTTCAGAATATTCGACAGGCAAAAAAAGTTTATCATTGTCAGCATATTCTAAAATTAGATATTCTTTTTCAATATTATCAATAATTCTTTTTGTCGTTCCTTTGAATAAACAGATGCCATGATCTTCATGGACTAAAAAGTCATTAATTTTTAATTCGGAAATAAAAGCTTCATTAATGCTTTTTTTATTTTCAGTTTTTTCTTGAATTATTTCATTGTCAGTTAAAAATAATAATTTTTGCTGATTGCTTTTGAATCCAAAAATATTTTTTAAGTATTCTTTTTTTTCAAGGATTATTTTTGAAAAATTTATATTTAAATTTGTAAATATTTTTTTAATTGCTTTTTCATCTTGAGTGAGAATAATTATTTTATAATCATGATATTTTTGCAATTCTTTTTTTAAGGCTAATAAATTATTGCTAAAATTTGGAATTGAAACAAAATCAAAATCAATTGTTTTTTCTTCTGGAAAAGATTGGATAATGATTTGAGTGAAATCATTAATTGATTTTTCAAATTCTTGATATGGTTTGTAAGAGAATGGATCAATTGATTCTTTTAAACTTTCTGGATCATTAATTATTGCAATTGCTTTTTTTGGCATTTTTAAATAATCAGATAATTTTCCATTGCTGTCATTTGTTTTGATTGGAGGAATTAAAATGGAATTAACTTTTTGTAATCCTTTTTTGTTTTTTGGATCAAAAATTTGAATGTCTTCAATTTTATTGCCAATGAATTCGATTCTGATTGGATATTTTTTATTGATTGGAAAAATTTCGATAAGTCCGCCTTTTTTAGAAAAATATCCTTTTGTAACTGCATTTGTATCTCGCTCATAGCCTTGAGTAGAAAAATCTTTAGCTAAATCATTTGGATCAATTAACTCATTTTTTGTCGCGCTTGAAAAATTTCTTTCAAAATTGCTAATTTTTGGACAAGTGCTATTTAGATATTCAATTGGAATAATATAAAATCCTGATTTGTTTTCAGAAATATCGGATAAGAAATTTTGTTTTTTAATAAAATCTTGTCTGATTTTTTCATTATCTAAATCTAGCGATTTTTCATCAATTGGTTTGAAGATTCTAATTGTAATATTTTCTTGCCAGTTTTTTAGATTATTATATGTAGATATTGCCAATTGATGATTTTTGACGAAATAAAAAATCGGCTGATCCATATTTTTTGGGGGTATCAGCTTGGTAATAATGTATGGCTTTGCTTGTTCACAAATACCGGTTAATACCGTTTTTTTGCTTGAAGAAAGCGTTTTGGCTAGAATTTCTAGCATAGAGAGATGATAGCATACTTGAGCCAAAAAAGCAAGACAAAACATTGACTTTTAATTATTTATGTTTTATACTTATATGTTTTTCAATCTGGTTGCAACGAAAGGAGGAAAAGGCAATGACGGAGAAATCGTTGGATTTAAAGGTATTTGTTGAGCTATTAAGGATGGGTGGGTGGTCGTTGGTAGGTGGCACTTTCTATTTAGGTGAATCAAGACCTATTACATTGTCTCGTCTTTTTTTTGAAGAAACTCAGATTGGTGCTGGAGTTCGTATGTTTAATGATGATATGTGTAAAAATTATCTCATTACGGTTAGAGATGATATCTTTATGATAAAGGATTGTGCAGTGACAGTACGTCGTGGTTCCGTTGCAATTATGAAGATTCGGAATCTGGAATTGGATAAGAAATCGCAGCAAGTAGTAAAGGAAGTTGATGAAAAAAGAAAGCGTAGAGCAAAGAATCAGCGTCGTTATGCTTTACGCAAACAAGTGGTTGGAATTTCGAATGATCTTATTGGTTCGGTTTTGACAAGTATTGATGTCGATGATGAGCAGAAAGTAACGATTCGTTGTGGCGATAAGAGCTTGAGAATTGAGTTTTTCAGAGGACGTTTGTATTTGAATGGTAGAATGATGCCAAAAATCGATCTTTGTTAACTGTTACTTTGTGACAGTTTTTTTATTTTTAAAATCTTGATTATATATTTTGATTTGCTATACTAAATTATTCTAGAAACCGAAACACAAGGAGGGAGAGGAAGATGGAGAAGGGCGAGGAAAGATTGAACGCTAAACAATTTATTGAGTTTTTAAGCACTGGTGAATGGGAAATTAGAGGTGGTGTTAATTGCCCATCTGGTCTTGAAAAAGCGCGTGTAATCAAGGATGCTTCTTATGGAAGTATAAGTGGCAGTGTTATTATGCGTACAGATTCAGGTTCATATTTTAGTGTTACATATACAGATAAGATTATTCTACTAAACCCATACTGTATTTTAGTAAAAGGTCGAAGTAAAAGAATGAATAAGGAGATCATTACTTTAAGAATAGTGAATTCGAGTTTACGTGAAAAAATCAAAAATGAAAAAGATCGTTTCCGAAAATTTAAGAAAAAGATTGAAAAAGAATATGGTTTTTCTTCGAATCTAAGTATTGATCAGAGCTACGGTTGTATTACTGTTTCAGTTGTTGTAGACGGTAGGACTTTGATTATTAGCGGAAAAGATCTTTCGATAAATGATGAACAAGTACCTTTGATTGGAGTTTAAGCTATTGCTTTGGTGGTAGCTTTTTTTATTTCTTAAAATCTTGACATAAATTTTCCATTTGATAAGATGTTATGAAAATGTTTTTTTCATTTTTCTGTCTGCGAGTTGCCAAAGCAAGACTATCCCTCCTTAAGTTTTGTGAGTAGCTATAATTTAAGCTTTTGCTTAGGCTTGCAGGCAGAAAAATGGAAGAAAACTAAAAAATAGTAACTAGTAAAAAGTAACTAGTAACTAGACTAAAAATATAATCGCATTGTTTGCGGTTTTTTTGTTTTAAAAATCTGCTTTTATTTAGCGGATTTAGTAATTTTTTCGATAACTTGATCAATGCTTTTATTAATGATTTCTTGTTCTTCTTTTGAAAAATTTCCTAGAACATAATTGGCAGTATCTGAAATTTGTTCTTTAGGTAAATTTAGAACACCAATTCTAAAACGTTGTATTTCATTTGTATTTAAAGATTGAATAATTGATTGCATGCCATTATGACCGCCAGCAGATTGGCCAGAAGTTCGAACTTCGCCAATTGGCAAATCGATATCGTCGTAAATTATAGTTAAATCTTTTTTGGGATCGATTTTGTAAAATGAAACAAGAGCTTGAACTGCAGTTCCTGAATTATTCATGAAAGTTTGTGGTTTGGCAAAAATTGTTTTTTCGTCTTTTAGATTAGTTTGAGCGACTTCAGCATTAAATTTTTTTTCTAAACTAAAATTTAAATCTAGCTTTTTTGCTAAACTATCTAAAGTTTGAAAGCCAACGTTATGTCGAGTATTGTTATATTTTTCGCCTGGATTACCTAAGCCAATAATTAATTGCATATTTTTAAATTAGAGTGAATATGAATATAAGAATAGACTAATTTGCATGTATTTGCATATTTGTAGATTAGCATAGATTTGTATATTTGTATTATGTTATTTGTCTTCTCTTGCTACAGAAATATGAATTGGAGCACATTCAAATCCATATTTCTCATGAATTTTTCGTTCTAAAAATCTTAAATATTGAGGAGCGATTGTTTCTGGTCCTTCTAGATAAAGATTGAATTTTGGAGGGTTGGTTCTGAATTGAATTAGCCTAATTAATTTTGGTCTTTTCTTTGATTTTTTATTGCGATGTGGAGGATAGTCTTTTAAAATATCTAATAAAAATTTCGTTAATTCTTCTTGATCAACGATTTGATTTCTTTTTTCGTTGGCTAGAATTAATAAATCTAAAATTTCTTTGATATTTTGATTAGTTTTGGCAGAAGTAAAAACAATTGGCGCAAAATAAAGAAAATTAAAATGGAAACGCAATGAATTTACTATTTTATCAATATTGCTTTGTTTTTGTTCCATTAGATCAAATTTGTTAGCAACAATGATGACGCTAGCTTTGCTTTCAAGAATTCTTTCGGAAATTCTTTTGTCTTGTCTTGATAAAAAATCTTCGCAATCAACAACAAATAGAATTACATCGCAATCTAAAATAGTAGCCAAACTTTTTCGAATCGAAAATTTTTCAATTCCAAATCGAGCTTCTCTTTTTCTTTTTATTCCAGCAGAATCGATGACAATAAATTTTTTGTCTTTGTATTCAATTGTATTTTCAATTGCATCTCTTGTTGTTCCTGGAATATCAGAGACTATAACTTTTTCTTCGCCTAATAAGGCATTAATGATTGAAGATTTACCGACATTAGGTTTGCCAAAAAAACCAACTCTGATTGTTTTTATTTCTGTTTCTTCTGTTTCTGATTCTTTTGTTTTTTTAATCAAAGAAGAAATTTTGTCTAATAGATCACCAATGCCAGAACTAGTTAAGGCTGAAATTATTTGTGGCTCTCCTAGTCCTAGACTTAACATTTCTTGGCCTCTTTCTCTTAGATCATCATTATCAGCTTTGTTGGCAACTAGAATTATTGGTTTCTTGATTTTTTTTAATTCTTTTGAAAAACTAATATCTGGAGCAGTAATGCCTGTCTTGATATTAGTTATAAACAAAATAATATCCGCTTTTTTTAAAGCGAATTGAATTTGATCTTGGACACTTTTATTTATTACATCTTGTGCTTTAACTTTGTATTCGAATCCGCCAGTGTCAAAAATGGTAAATACTTTTCCTTTCCAGCTAGTACTTCCATTAACGACGTCTCTTGTCGTTCCAGCGATAGGCGATGTAACAGATCTGCTTCTTCCAACTAGTTTGTTAAAAAGTGTTGATTTACCGCAGTTTGGTCTGCCGATGATAACGACGTTAGTATTCATAATGAGGTAATTGCGAAAAATTTTTGCCAATAATCATGATAATGTCTATTTTGCTATTATCATTATTATATTCTTTCGGAATTGTTGTTGATTTAATAACTTTTGCATTAAATCTGTTTTTTAAAAATTCGATAGTATTTGGTTTTTTGCCATTTGAATAATCATAGACTATCGTTTTGTTATAATCTATTTTTGAAGCATTGTCAAGAGCTAATACTTTTATATTGTCGTAGGCAATTAATGCTGATGCTTCTTGCGCAAGATTTGGAGTTTCTGTTCCATTAAGAACTTTAATATTAGCAGTTTCAATATCCTCTTGTTTTGGTTCAAAAACATTTTTGCAGTAATGATGTATTTCTGTAAAATCATTTGATTTTGGCAAGAAAATGAATGAACCATTAGGACTTGTTGAAGCATAAAGTAAACCATTTGGAGAATCATCTAAGACATGATTTTTTAGGTCACTTGAATCAATATTTTTTGCAAGTTCGCCGAGTTTTAACATTTCCCATAATTCTAAATTTGTTCTGATATGATCACCGAGGATGCCTAGAAGATCATTAATTTTTTTAGGATTGCTAATCGTTGAAACTGACATTGTTTTTTCTTTGGAGGCATAAAGAATTTGTTGTTGTCTTTTTGCTCTAGCGCTATCATTTGCTTCAAAAGCTTCTGATTTATCAGTAACCACTCCATGTCGAGAGCGAGAATATTTTAGAGCTGTTTCTCCATCCATGTGATTTAATCCTTTTTCAAAAGAAATTGTTTCTACGCCAAAATTATTAGTTGGATATTTGTCGTCAACAAAACTATGTTCAACATTAACATCAATTCCGCCAACAGCATCAACGGCTTTTTTAAAGCCTTCAAAATCAGCTTGAATATAATAATGAATTGGTAAACCAGTAACGCCTTCAATTGATTTAATAATTCTGTTCGAATCAGGATTGCTGTCTTTATCAAGAGCATAAACGCTATTGATTTTTGTATTGCCGAAATCTTTTAAGTTTACATAAAGATCTCGAGGAATAGAAATCAATGCTACTCTTGGTTTATCATTTTCATATTTAATGCTGAAAATGATAATTGTATCAGTAAGCATCGCGCCATCATGTCCTTCGCCACCTACTCCAAGAAGTAAAATATTTGTTCTTTTTTCTTTTTCGCCTTTTAATTTTTTATTAGGAATAATAAATTTTTGGAGCTGGCCTAACAAAGAAGTATTAGCTGTGACTTTAAAAACACTTTTTCCAATTGAAAAAAACTTAAAAGAAATAAGAGAAGTTATTAATAAAAAAATAATTAAGAATATAGGAACAATATTTTTCTTTAGCATTTTTAATTTTTGATCATTTAGTTTTATCATAATAGATATATTATATAAGTTGTTGCTAAGTGATGTCAATTGGTCTTGCTAAAAAATCTTTGATTGTGGTATAATTGTGTTACTTATAAAATATTAATTTTGCTTTTTTTAGAAAAGCGCGGAGGAGATATAATGGAAACAAAAATAGTACAAAAAACTTCAACAAAAGAATTTGTTGTTGAATTAGTGAAAATAATTTTAATTTCTTTAGCAATTATTATTCCAGTTAGATATTTTTTATTTCAGCCTTTTTTTGTTAGAGGTGAGAGCATGGAACCGAATTTTTCAGATGGTCAGTATCTAATTGTTGATGAAATAAGCTATCGTTTTGAAAAACCAAAGAGAGGAGATGTGGTTATTTTTAAGTATCCAAAAGATCCATCCCAATTTTTTATTAAGAGGATTATTGGATTGCCAGGTGAAAGACTTGAAATTTTTAATGGAAGTGTTAAGATATACAACCAAGATCATTCTGAAGGAATTTCTGTTGACGAAAGCTATCTGCCTGCTGATTTAAAGACGCCTGGCAGAATTGATTATACAGTCAAAGATAATGAATTTTTTGTGTTGGGTGATAATAGAAAAGCGAGCAGTGATTCAAGAATTTGGGGTCCGTTGCCAAAAGCAAATCTAATTGGTCGCGTTTGGCTTCGAGGTTGGCCATTGGCAAAGGTTGGTCTTTTTAAGACACCACTTTATTTTAGTGTTAAAAATTAAATTTAATCAATTATATGGGTAGACCTAAGAAAACATTAAAGAAACCTAAATTAAGAGTAAAGAAGAAATTAGTTGAAAAAGTAAAGGGAATGCATGATATTTTGCCTTCAGAAATGCCTTATTGGGATTTGTTTTTCGATGCAGTAGATAAAGTAACTAGAACTTTTGGTTTTAGTAAATTTGAAACGCCGATTTTAGAGAGAACAGAGCTGTTCCAAAGATCAACAGGAGAGAACACAGATGTTGTTCAGAAAGAAATGTTTTCTTTTATTGATAAAGGTGGAGATGATTTAACATTGCGACCAGAAGGTACACCTGGTGTTGTTAGAGCATATATTGAGAATGGTATGCATACCTATCCTCAGCCAGTTAAATTGTATTATGTTGGTCCAATGTTTCGCAGAGAAAAGCCACAAGCTGGCAGACAAAGAGAATTTCATCAATTTAATATTGAGGCTTTAGGAAGTTCAAAAGCAGTGATTGATGCGCAAGTAATTTTTATTGCATGGAAGATTTTGAAAAAAATTGGCTTGAACAATTTTGAGGTTCAGATAAATAGTGTTGGTTGCAGAGTTTGTCGTGAACAATATCGCGAGATGTTAGTTGATTTTTTGACAAGCAAAAAACAAAGATTATGTATGGATTGCAAAAAAAGATTAAAAAGCAATCCAATGAGAGTTTTAGATTGCAAGAATCCAAAATGTCAAGAAACAATCAATGAAGCACCGCAAATTATTGATTATCTATGCGAGGAATGCCATAATCATTTTAAAGAAGTATTAGAATATTTAGACGAAGCTAAAATTCCTTATAATTTGAATTCTAAATTAGTACGCGGATTAGACTATTATACAAAGACTGCTTTTGAAATTTGGCCAACAGGAGAAAAAGCTGTTGCAGCTCAAGGAAGTTTTGGCGGTGGCGGAAGATATGATGATCTCGTGGAAATTATGGGTGGTAGAGAAACTCCAGCAATTGGCATGGCTTTGGGAGTAGAGAGAATCATAAATTATTTAAAAGAAAATAGAGAACGAAAAGATTTACCTAGAAAAAAGCCAGATGTAATGCTTGTTCAATTGGGAGATATGGCTAGGAAAAAATCTTTAGGAATTATAAATGCGTTGATTGACAGCGGAATTTCTGTAGTTGAGAATATGCACAAAGATAGCATAAAATCTCAATTAAGATTTGCTAGTAATTTAGGAGTTAGATATGCATTGATATTAGGGCAAAAAGAAGTTTTAGATAAAAGTATATTGATCAGAGATATGCAAAGTGGAATTCAAGAAGTTTTAAATCAGGATAATCTAGCAATTGAGATCAAGAAAAAATTGAGTCAAAAGAATTAGTTTAATAAATATATTTATAAGAAAGGTGGGTGAATCTAATGGTTGATGTAACCAAAAGAGGCGATGAGAAAATCGAAAGTATGTTAAGGAGATTTAAGAAACAACTTCAGAGAAGTGGAGTTTTGGTTTTGGCAAGAAGCAAAAAACGTTTTGAAAGAAAGAAAAGCAAGAACTTAACAAGAAGAAGTGCAATTAAACGCAGTGAATTTAGAAAAGAAAGAGATTATCTTCGAAAGATAGGAAAATTAGATAGTCAAGCATTCAAACAATAATGAATTTAATTAATCGCACAAAGAGCAAGATTAATAAAGACTTTTTTGAAAAGATAGCTAAGGATACCTTTAGCTATCTGAATGAAAAAAGTAATTATGATTTTGATGTGGTTTTAGTTAGTGATGATGAAATTAAAAATCTAAATAAAAAATATCGCAAAATAGATAAAGTTACTGATGTTTTGACTTTCAATATAAAAGAAGAAAATTTTTTAGGTCAAATTTTTATTTGTATAGATCAAGTAAAAAGACAAGCAAAAAAGATTGAAAGAAATGACAAAGAAGAATTAGCAGAAATTTTTATCCATGGCATCTTGCATCTTTTTGATTATAATGATGAAAATGAAAAAGGTTATAAAAAAATGGTTTTTTTGCAAAAGGAAATATTATTTCGCCTCCGAAAAATCTTAGATAAATTTTATAGTTAGGCAAATATTTCTTTAATTTAAACCATCTGTATGGTACCAGCACATATTTTAAATGTTCTAAAAAAGTTCGTTCAATTAATCGATGGTAAAGACATTCCCTGGATTTTGAGTGGAAGCACTTCGCTTGTGATTCAGGGGGTGGATGTGCAAATTAACAATGATATTGATATTTTAACGACTGAGGTAGGTTCAAAACAAATAAATATTTTGATGGATGAATACAAAGTGAAAGAATCTAAATTTTCAAGTACTGATAAATATCAATCATTCTTTGGAATATATAAAATCGATGGTGTGAACATTGACGTGATGGGTGAGTTTCAATATCGTCTTAGAAACGGTTCATGGTCCGAGCCTAATCAAAATCACAAGATATTTATTAAAGAATACCAAGGAATGTCTTTGCCTCTGTTGAGCCTTGAACAAGAACTGGTGGAATATGACAATATGGGCAAAACTGAAAAGGTTGAGAAAATTAAACCTGTATTGCAGCGAATTCAATATAAAGCTTGTTTTTATAATTAATATTGATAAAAATAAAAATGAAAATAATAGATTTAAAAAGATTAGTTAAAAGTTTCGGTTATTCTTTTAAAGGTTTAATTTATACTTTTAAAGAAGAACAAAATTTTAGAATTCATCTTTTTGTGGCTTCGATTGTAATTATATTAATGGTTTTCTTTAAAGTATCGATGTTAGAAGCATTGATTTTGATAATTGCAATGACATTGGTAATTTTTGCTGAATTAGTCAATTCCATATTTGAAAGAATAGTTGATATTCTAAAACCGCGAATTCATGATTATGCGATGATAATAAAAGATATGATGGCAGCAACTGTATTAGTTGCATCGTTGGCTGCTGTTGCAATTGGTATAATTATCTTCTTGCCAAGAATTATAAATTTATTTAATATTTAGTTAGAAATTAAATAGATATTTTTAAAAATCTATTTATCAACAAATTAATCTTACAATTTATCGATTTTTTTGTTACACTAAATCTATTATTAAAGAATTATATTTATAAAACAAAATCAAAACTAAATGCCTAAAGAAGAAATTATTGTTGGACTAGATATAGGGTCTCACAAAATTAGAACAATTGTTTCAAGAGTTGATTTTGAAACAGAAAAGCCTCAAATTATTGGATTAGGTGAGTCTTTTTCTAATGGAATAAGACGAGGAGTTGTTGTTGATGTTGAAGAAGCAACTAGTAGCATATCTTCATCAATTGAAAAAGCAGAAAGAACAAGTGGTGTTCCAATTGAACATGCTTTTATTTCAGTTGGAGGGAGCCATGTTATTTCTGAAAATAGCAAAGGTGTGATTGCAGTTGGCCGTGCTGATAACGAAATCACAGAAGATGATGTTTCAAGATCAATTGATGCAGCATCAGCAATTTCATTACCACCAAATCATGAAATTTTACATGTTGTGCCAAGATATTTTATTGTCGACAATCAAGAAGGCATTAAAGATCCGATTGGAATGAATGGTGTAAGATTGGAAGTTGAAGCAGTAATTGTTGAAGGAGCAACGTCATATATTAAGAATTTAACAAAATGTATTGCGAGAGCTGGTATTGAAATTGATGATTTGATTGTTTCACCTCTTGCAGCTAGCTATTCTGTTTTGTCAAAAAAACAGAAAGAATTAGGTGTTGTTTTGGTTGATATTGGTGGCGGTACAACTGGATTAGTTGTCTATGAAGAAGGTGATTTGATGACTGTATCTGTATTGCCAATTGGTTCTGAACATATTACAAATGATTTGGCTATTGGTCTTCGTACTTCTATCGAAGATGCGGAAAGAATAAAATTAGAATATGGAGTAGCAGTGACTTCAGATATTGATAAGAGAGATGAAGTTGATTTATCGAAGATTGTTGGTGGCGAACCTCAACTAGTTGCAAGAAAAAAAATCGTAGAAATAATTGAAGCAAGATTATCAGAAATGTTTTCGATGATCGATAAAGAGCTTAGAAAAATTGATAGATCAGGAAAATTACCAGCTGGCATAGTGTTATGTGGTGGTGGCGCAAAATTGCCAAATATTGTTGATTTAGCGAAAAAAGAATTAAGATTGCCAGCACAAATTGGCTTTCCTGAAAGCATACCTGGAGTGGTTGATAAAATGGATGATCCATCATATGCAACACCAGAAGGTCTGATCATGTGGGGTTTGAGTCATGTAGAAGAGAGAAAAGACGTGCCTGGAATTTCTTCAATGGGTAATACTGTAGATAAAATAAAAGGTTGGTTCAAAACATTTCTTCCATAGAATAAATTGTAAACTGTAAACAAAATTTGGACAGTTTGAACAATAGTCTTGTTCAACTTATCCACATTGATTCTTGATGTATATAATTTTTTCAACTATAATGAGCTATTAGATAAGCTCATTTTTGGTATGCGAATGGCTTTAGCGAAAAAGCACATGCAAATAGTATGCGAAAAGCGCACTACGAATGCGAACATACGAATAATAAAGCGAAAAGGCACATACGAATACTAATGAATAGCTTTAGATGCTCCGATAATTTTAGAATAATTTGTATATTAAAGTGTTAAAAATAAATTTATGGAGATAAAACCAGAGATTGAAACATTTGCGAGAATCAAAGTGGTTGGTGTTGGTGGAGGTGGCTGTTCAGCTGTAAGTAGAATGCATTCATCGACAATGAAAGGCGTTGATTTTATTATTGTGAATACTGATGCTCAAGCATTGCAAGTTTCTAATATTAAAACAAGAATTAATATTGGCAAGACTTTGACAAGAGGATTGGGTGCGGGCATGAATCCAGAAATTGGAAGACAAGCTGCAGAAGAAGACCAAGAAGAAATTCAAGAAGCTGTCAAAGGAAGCGATATGGTTTTTATCACTTGCGGACTTGGTGGCGGAACTGGTACTGGCGCTGCTCCAGTTGTTGCGAGTATTGCAAAAGAAGCTGGCGCTTTGACTGTTGGTGTTGTGACAAAACCTTTTTCATTCGAAGGTGCACAAAGAAATGATATTGCTGAAAAAGGGCATGAAGAATTGGAAAGCAAAGTTGATACTTTAATTACAATTCCGAATGACAAATTATTGCAAATAATTGATAAAAAAACTTCTTTGACTGATGCATTTAAAGTAGTTGATGAAGTTTTAAGGCAAGGTGTTCAAGGTATATCGGATTTAATTACTGTTCCAGGCGTTGTTAATGTAGACTTTGCAGATGTTCGGGCAATCATGGAAGGTACTGGTTCGGCATTGATGGGTATTGGCGTTGCTTCTGGCGAAAATAGAGCTGCTGAAGCTGCAAAGAAAGCAATCGATAGTCCATTGTTAGAACAATCAGTTGATGGCGCAACAGGCGTGTTATTTAATGTTTGCGGTGGCGATGATTTAGGAATGTTGGAAATTGATGAAGCTGCTAAAGTAATTACAGAATCAGTTGATCCAAAAGCTAAAATTATTTTTGGTGCTGTTAGGGACGAAAGTTTAAATAATGAGATAAAGATCACAGTAATTGCTACAGGATTTTCATCAAAGAAAAAGAAAAAAAATCTTGATGATTCAATTCCATTATCAACATTATCCTCATCTTCTTCATCTAATATTCAAAATGACGTTTTTAAAGGATTTAGTTATCAATCAGTTGAAAACAATAGACCCAAAATTCAAGAACCTCGCAGACCAACAATCGAAGCTGATGATGACGAATTAGACGTACCAGCTTTTATAAGAAGAAAATTGAATAAGTAAAAACGAAGATACAAGATTAAAGGTATAAGTTATAAGTCCGTGAAATTTCACGGACTTTTTGTTATAATTAAATTTATTAAATTGAACAAAGATCTTGGTCTTTAATTTATTTTATTATTTTAGTTGAACAGATAAAGTGTTCAAATTAACTAAGGCAAAAATATTTTTTTGGCTAGGTGCTATATTTTTGGGAGGGATTTTTTTATCTCAATTTTTTAATTTTAATTTAATTCTAAAATTAGTAATTATTAATTGTGCATTAATTCTGATTTTTATTTGGCATAAATATCGGATTTGTTTGTTTATTGGTTTGGGAATTTTAGTTTTTTTATTTGGAATGTTTCGATACGAAATAGCATTGCCAAAAGTTGATAATACATGGGTGCAATATTATAACGAAAAAGAAGAAATTAAAGTTATTGGAAATGTTGTTTCTGAGCCTGATATTAGAATAGAGAATACGAGATTGACATTAGGAAATTTAAAATTAGGAGATAACGAAAATAAATTAAAAGGTAAAATTTTGGTAACTGTGCCAAAATATCCAGAATTTAATTATGGAGATTCGGTAGTAATGCAAGCAAAATTAAAAGATCCTGGTGAATTTAATGAATTTAATTATCGAGATTTTTTAGCTAAAAGCGGCATATATTCGGTTAGTTATAATCCAAAAATTGAATTAGTTTCTAGCGGACATGGAAATTTATTGTTTAACTATATTTTAAAAATAAAGAGTAAATTTAGGTCAAGTTTGACGAAAATTTTGTCAGAACCGCAAGCTTCTTTGATGGACGGATTATTATTGGGTAATAAAAGTGGTTTATCAAAAGAATTAATGGATAAATTTAATTTTGTTGGTGTTTCTCATATAATAGTTGTTTCAGGTTATCATGTTACAATTATATGTTCTATTTTATTAGCTTTTGGGATGTATTTTTTGAGCAGGAAACAATCTTTTGTTTTAGCTGTAACTGGATTATTGTTCTTTATAATTATTACTGGAGTGCAATCTTCAGCAATTAGAGCGTCTATTATGGGAGGATTAGTTCTAGTTGCTTTGAATTCTGGCAGAATGTCGAATATTAGAAACGTGCTTTTATTTTCGGCATTAACAATTGTTTTCATTAATCCATTGCTATTATCTTTTGATGTTGGTTTTCAGTTATCTTTTTTAGCAACGATTGGGATCGTCTATTTTACGCCAATTATTTTAAAATATTTAAAATTTCTGCCAAATATTTTTAAATTGCAAGAAATATTGGGAA
The DNA here is from genome assembly GCA_041662665.1 of Patescibacteria group bacterium. Lineage (NCBI taxonomy): Bacteria > Patescibacteria group bacterium. The sequence goes on along the minus strand of JBAZSC010000002.1, from coordinate 17,663 downwards.
TGACTTTGGCGGCACAATTATTAGTATTGCCAATTATTTTTAATAATTTTCAAAGACTTTCGGTAATTTCACCATTGGTAAATATATTGATTTTGCCATTTGTGCCTTTGACGATGCTATTTGGATTCATGGGCGGAATTTTTGGATTGTTTGTTCTGCCAATAGGAAGATTGTTCGGGCTTTTAGCATGGTTGCTTGTTTCGTATATGATTTGGCTAGTGGAATTTTTTGTAAAATTTGATTTTGCATCAATTGAAGTTGATAAACTTTGGTTTGGATGGACGATATTGTATTATGTTATTATTATTGTTAGTTGGAGATTTTTTAGAAAAAAAATTAAGACGTAGAGACGTTGCAATGCAACGTCTCTACGATATTTAATTATGATAAAAGTTAAAAATAAAAAAATTGTTTATAGCATTATAGTTGTATTTGGATTGCTAAATATTGTTTTATGGCCAGCGGTTTTTAAATCTGATAAAAATTTAACAGCCTATTTTTTTGATATTGGGCAAGGAGATGCCTCATATTTTAGGACTGTTGATTCTCAAGATGTTTTAATTGATGGAGGTCCAAGCAGTAAGATTTTGGAAAAATTGGGAAAGGTAATGCCATATTATGATAAAAATATTGAATTAATGATTTTGAGTCATTCACATGCTGATCATATAGATGGGCTTGTTGATGTTTTAAAAAGATATGATGTTGGAGAAGTTTTGTATTTTGTAACTAAAGATGATTATGCTGGTTATTCAGAATTTAAAAGAATAATTAAAGAGAAAAATATTTTAGAAAAAAATGTTAAAGCTGGTGATGAAATTTCTATAGGACAAACTAAAATTAAAATTTTAGCTCCAATAAATTATACAGAAGGCGAGGATCAAAATGATTCTTCGGTTGTTTTAAGATTGATTTATGGGCAAAATTCTATTATGATGACAGGTGATGCAGGAGTAAAAAATGAGAAAGAAATTTTGACTAGCAATGTTGATTTGAAAAGTGATGTTTTGAAAGTGGGCCATCATGGAAGCAAATATTCAAGTTCAATGGATTTTTTGAAAGCAGTTGCACCGAATTATGGTATAATTATGGTGGGTTTGAAAAATGTTTATCATCATCCTGGACAAATTACTTTGGATAATTTGAATAATTTGGGCATTAAAGTTTTGAGGACAGATTTGGATAAAGATATTCGTTGTTTGTCTGATGGTATTAAAATAGAATGCGATAAGATTAAATAATTTTCAATTTACAATTTTCAATAAATTTACAATTTTCAATTTACAAGCTGTTTATTGAAAATTAATTTATTGAAAATTAATTGTAAATTGATTATTGAAGATTGAAAATTTCAATTGTTGTTCCTGCGTATAATGAAGAAAAATATATTAGACCGTGCATTGAATCTCTTGTGAATCAAGATTTTTTGGATTATGAATTGATTATGAGTTTAAATGCTTGTACTGATCATACTGAAGATGTTGTTCTAGATGTGGCGAAGAAAAATAATTTTAATAATTTAAAAATTGTTAAAGAAAATAGAAAAGGTGTTTCTTATGCAAGGCAAAGTGGCGCGGAGAATGCTCAAGGCGAGATTATTGCGAGTTGTGATGCGGATACTGTTTATCCGAGGGATTGGCTAAGAAAAATAGATAATCATTTTAATTTTGATTTACAAGAACAACAGAAAACACTTGAAATACTCGAAGCACCTGAACAAATTGCTGTTGTTTATGGAAGTGTGAGGATGAATGGTGGACCAGCATATTTAAAATTTTTGGCTCGATATATTTATACTTTGTTTTTACATATTTCTAGATTGTTTGGAAAAGATAATGTGACTGGAATGAATTTTGCTTATCGAAAAGATTTATTTATTAAGGCTGGAGGCTATGATTTGAATTTAAAATCTGCTGAAGATGTTTTTCTTGGACAAAAGCTAAAAAAATATGGTAAAGTTGTTTTTGATTCAAAGATTTTCGTATATACTTCGCCAAGAAGATTTGAAAAAGGATTTTGGAAGTTTTTGTGGTTTCATATCAAAAATTATTGGAATGTGTTTATTTTTAAAAAACAGCCAAGTGATTTTGAAGATATACGTTAGAAAATAGAAAACAGGAAACAGAAAATTGTTCAATGTTGTACTGTTTTCTGTTTCCTAATTTCTATTTTTATGAACATAGCATTTTTTACTGACACCTATCATCCTTATGTTTCTGGTGTTGCAAATTCAATAGATTTATTTAAAGATGAGCTTGAAAAACAAGGTCATCAAGTTTTTATTTTTGCGCCATTATTGAAAGATGAAAATGGAAATATTCCAAAAGATGGACCAAGAATTTATCGAATTGAATCTTTGAAGCAGGATGTGTTTTCTGAATTTACTTTGACGTTGCCAAACTTACCGCCGATTTTTCATGATTTTTATAAATTTAAAATTGATGTAGTCCATTCTCATACTCCATTTTATATGGGAATGTATGCGAGTATTGTGGCATTATTTTATAATATTCCAGTTGTTCATACTTATCACACACTTTACGAAAAATATACTGGTCATTCATTATTTAAGAATTGGTATAGTATGGATAAAGCTGTTATGAGTTTGGCAAAAGACATCTCAGTATTTTATAGCCAAAGATGTGATGCTTTGATTTCGCCTTCGGAAAAAGTAAAAAAAATGTTGCAAGACTATGGAGTGAAGAATGATATTTCAGTTATTCAGACAGGAATTGAATTAGACAAATTTAATAATGTTGATAAAAATTATTTGCGAAGCAGATTTAAAATTCCTGCTGATAAAAAAATAATAATGTATTTGGGTAGAGTTGCTCAGCCAAAAAATCCAATGTTTTTTGTAAAAATGTTTGAAAAAGTAGTAAAAGAAGATGATAATTGCATATTGGCAATTATTGGTTCTGGGCCAAGTCTTGAAGATTTGAAAAAAGAATTTGAAAAAAAGAATTTACAAGATAGAGTTATTTTTGGTGGATTTGCAAATCGTGATGAAGTACCAAAATGTTTTGCAGATGCTGAGATTTTTGTTTTTGCATCAAAGACAGATACTCAAAGCTTAGTTTTATTAGAGGCAGCAGCATCTGGTTTGCCAATTGTAATGTTGAAAGATGAAGGTTTGACTTCAGTAGTTAAAGATTCAGAAAATGGTTATGAAATTTCTAACGATGATTCAAAGTTATATTCTCAAAAAGTTCTAGAATTATTGCGAAATTCTGATTTACGTGCTAAAATGTCAACAAAGTCTGTTGAATTTGCGAAACAATTTTCGATTCAAAATCAGACGCAAAAGTTATTAAATCTTTATTTAGAAACGATAAAATTTCATGATAAGTCTTCATGGAGAAAAAGATTGTATAGAGGATTGAATAAAGAAATAAATTTGAAAGATTTTTTTATGGAAGATGGGAAATTCAAGATTGTTCAAAAATTGAAAAAGTTGAGAGATAAAATCAAGAGTTAGTAAAATTTGTAAAATAAGTAAAATTAATAAATTATGAAATTAGAAATTCAGGAATTAGAAATTTATTTTTAATTTTGATTTTTTAATTTTGAATTGTTTAAATTATGCCAGATAAAATTGAAAGAACATTAGTTATAATTAAGCCAGATGGTTTGCAGAGAAATCTTTTAGGCGAGGTTATTTCTCGTTTTGAAAAAAAAGGATTAAAAATTACAGCTTTGAAAATGATGCAATTAAGCGATGTATTATTGGATGAACATTATGCGCATCATAAAGATAAACCATTTTTTAATGACTTAAAGGGTTTTATGAAAAGTGCGCCTTGTGTTGCAGCAGTTTTGGAAGGCTATAATGCGATTTCAGCTGTTCGTTTATTAGTTGGTCCAACTAAAGGTTATGAAGCTGATGCTGGCAGTATAAGAGGTGATTTATGCATATCTGGATCAAGCAATATTGTTCATGCATCTGACAGTCCTGAAAATGCCGAAAAAGAAGTATTCAGATTTTTCAATAATGATGAATTGTTTGAATATAAAAAAATAGATTATGATTATCTTTATTCTGAAAAAGAAAAAGGTATATAATAATCTGAATTAAAATTAAAAGAGTCGAAAGGCTCTTTTTTGTTTATTTGAAAATCTCTTGACAGCAATTATTATTTTGCTATACTTTATTTAAGTAAATCACTTTACTAAAGTAAATTATATTTATGCTAAAATGGCAGAATAAGAAAACCAGTCAATTAATTCGAACTTTGCTAATGTTGAAAAATGAAAAAGAAGCAAAATGTTTTTTGCGCGATCTTTTGACAGAAGCTGAAATTATCGAATTTGGCAATCGTTGGCAAGCAGTGCAAATGTTAGATCGAAAAATTTCTTATACAAAAATAGTAAAACAGACTGGTTTGAGTTCTCGGACAATTGCCAGAATTTCGAAATGGTTAAATAATGGAATGAATGGTTATAGATTAGTTTTAGATAGATTAAATAAAAAGAATCATCATCAAACTTTACTTTCTGTGCAAAAGAGGTGAGTTTGGTATTTATAAAAATAATGAGCTCTCCTGTTTTGTACAAGAGAGCTCTTTTTATTTTAGTGCGGTAGAAAAAGCAGGCGAATTGCCTGCGAAGGAGGAAGAGAGATGATAGAAATCAAGAATCGTGAAGATTTTGAGAAAGCAGAATGGCCTATGGAAATGAGAGAAAAAGTAATAAAGTGGTGGGAGGAACGTTGGTGTCAAAGTGTTAAGGATGGAATGATTATCTTTGTTTTTTTTAGCGAAGAGGAAATTGATAATGCAAATTTTCCTCGTGAAAAAATATTGGAGTTGAAGAAAGAATTGCAGTTGGAGCGTGAATATGTGATGAAGCATGGAGGAGTAGTTGCGGTAGTATTTGAGAAAGAATTATTGGAACGTGAACAAAGATTGGCTATGGCACGTGCTTTGCTTGGTTTGAGAGGAGCTCAATATAATTCGCATGGCGATTTACGAGCAACTGGTCCTTTTGAAGAACATTGGTCGCACTAATTTTGGAACTATTTTATAGTTCCTTTTTATTTTTTAAGATATGATAAGAAAAATTCAGCTTTATTTTGTGGATTCTTTTCTTGACAAAATATTTAATTAAGATATACTATCGATATGTTCTTTGACATTTGATGTCATTTTTTTGTTCTTAAAATAGCGCGATGGACAGAAAGTCCGCCAAGGATATGGCGGCTTGCCCACCTTCGCTGAAGCTACGGCGGGCAATGGAGGGAAAGGAAATGGAGTTCGGAGAATTCGTTGAGCTGGTTTCTAGAGGCAAATATTGTCATAATGGCAAGCATGGGTTAGTTCTGGCTAGAGAGATTGCATTGGAACATTCTTTGATGACCAATAGGGTGATTGAATTTTTGATGGAAATTGGAGTGAGATGTGATTGTCAAATTATCTGTTTGAGTTTGGAAAATGAATATTTGTCTGAACAATGGAAATTGTGCACGCAAGGTGTTTCAAGGAGAATTAATGGAAGGGGATTTGTGGTTTGGTTTCGAAGAGAAGATGAATTTCCAAAAGAATTTGCTCCTAATAGCTTTCCTTTTTTGTTGAGATTGGGTTCAAAGGAGGCTTGAGATGAAAGTGGAGGTATTTTTTCAGCAATTGTGTACTCGGGATTGTTGTCAAAATGGACATGATTTTTCTCAAACTCGTGCCATAGTTGAAACCAACAATTTGGATTCAAATAGTGTGAGAAGAATCAACATTGGAAGATTGATTGTGTTTTTTAGAGTATTGAAGATTGAATGTGATTGCCAAGTTGTGAGCAAGTTTAATCCTTTTCAGGATCTGACTTGCGCGCAGAATTGGAATTATGTTGTATCTTCTGATAACAGGTTAGCTGATATTGATGGCGATTTTTATGCATTATTTTTGGGAAAGAGATTAAGACATGAGTATTTGATTGTGCCAGAGAGAACAAGAGAGGAGGTACAAAAATGTTGAGCGCAGATGATGTTTTGTTGATTTTTTTCTTTCATATTCTTGAGCCGATTTCAGAAAATTCCGATGTTTGCTTGATGAAAGAAAGACGAAATGATGTTCCGTTTGAATCAAAAACTCAACGAAAGTTTCGTCCAACTCGCATGAGGCCAAGAGATAAGATGGAATATTTTTTGAAAATCAGAGGTTAAGCGTTCTTTGTATTGAAGCTGTTATGGCTTCTTTTTTTTGGCCTCACTCTAATGCTTTTGCGAATATAAGCGAATACTTTTTTCGAATTTTCGTTTCGCTTTCGTTGATTTTGTTGTTAAATAAAATTATAATAAATATAAATTTCAAATTTTTTTAAATATAAATATCGTTCTTTGAAAAAGGAGGGACAAGATGTGGTTAAATAGGCAAATTAGCTTTGTTAAAGTTGTTGTAAATAGTTTTAGGCCTATTATGGCGGAATTAATAAAAGGCAAGAAAGCGCAAATTAAAGATAGGTTTGTTTTTTTATGGATGAGAAAAAGAATAGAATTTTTAAGCTTTGTTATTTTAACAATCATATTTCTAATTCTTGGATTAGGGATTAATTGGTCGGAAAAAGAAGTTGTCATTGTTGAAAAAACAAATTATCGAAAGACTGAAGATGAAACTGAACATATTAATCCTTCATTGCTAAGCGTACCTTATGTAGAACGCAATAAGTTTAGAGTGATAGAAACAAATGATGAAATTGTTTCCGACAAAAAAGTTTTGAAACGAAAAATAAAAATAAATTGGATTAGAGTGATGTTGGATAAAGATAAAGAGGTAAATGAAGATACAAGAAATTTTGTGAGGTCAGAACTTTCTTTAGTGCGCTATAGATGTTTTGCCTATTATAATAAACATGTTGAAGTTGTTTGCAGAGGAAAAAATCATTTTTGTACAGTTTCTTTTGAAGTTTATTTAGATCAGAAAAAATACAGAATGGAATTTAGGTCATTAGTTTCTGCTAGTGGATATGATAAAATTGATCGGTGGGTTGTTTTTATTTGGGCTGATGATAAAAGAAAAACAGATATTGATAAAAAAGATTTAGTGGAAAAGATTGTAAATCTTAGATCGAATTGCACTCCTTTTTCAAGTGAATAAAATGTTCTTTGAAATCCTCTGTAATGGGGATTTTTTTTGTTAAAATAATTTAGTATAATAAAATTATTAATTCATTAAAATAAAAAATTATGTCACATGAACATAACCAAGAATTTTTTGATGATTGTCCAATTTGCCAAGTTGCAAAAAAGGCACAGGAAGAAGGAAGAGAATTAGAAATGGGAGAATTGAAAGAAGCTTTTAAACAAGCTAAAGAGCAAGGATCTTTGGTTCGTGGAGAAATGTTTGATGAAGAAGAGGAAAAAAGATGAAAATTAATTTAATAAAATGAAAGTAAAAAATTTGTTGAATTTTAGTTTTTTGAACTTTTCGTCCAATGAAAAAATTGCGCAGGAGATTGTTGAACTGGTTAGCGGTTCTGCATTTCATGTCTATAAAGATAAAAGGGTAAGAGAATTGGTTGATTTTTCAAATATTGATAGAGTCGAGCAAGATAGAATATTTAATGAATTGCAGGTGACGGTTTTGGCATTAGTTATCTTGTTGCTAGAACAAAAATCTAATTTTGCTGTATCTAATAAAAAGGATACGTTATTAAAATTGAGGACTGATGTTGAAGAAAAGTTTATAAATTTTTTGTTGGAAATTGGAATTCAGCAAGGATTTGTGGATATGTGGAGTGGATTAATAAAGATGCGTTGTGAAGAATACAGAAATATTTATGAAAAGCGAAAAAGAAAAGCGACTAAATTTAATAGTAAATTATTGCTTACAGTTGTAACGAATGGCGGACTTAAGCATATTCGGAGGGGTGATGTATTTCCTGGTGATCATCTACGGCAATATATTTTGATTTGGCTTGAAATTGCAATGGAAGAGACTGAAGATATAATTAAAAAAAATAATTTATAAATAAATTAAAACAAAACCTATGAAACAAAAACCAAACATTTTTCGTTTTATCATTGCATTAATTATCTGCGAAGGCGCTGGAATAATTGGAAGTTTTTTTACAATTTCAGCAATTAAGGATTGGTATGTTAATTTGAACAAGCCATTTTTTAGTCCGCCAAATTGGTTATTTGGGCCAGCTTGGACTTTACTTTATTTTTTGATGGCAATTGCATTGTATTGGATCTGGCAAAAGGGATTGAAAAATAAAAATGTTTTATTCGCTTTTTATATTTTTATAATTCAATTAGTAATAAATGCAATTTGGTCTGTTTTGTTTTTTGGTTTGCGAAGTCCAATTTTAGGCTTAATTGATATTGTGATTATGTGGCTGTTGATTGTTTATAATATCTATTTATTTTATAAAATTGATAAAAAAGCAGGTTTGATTTTGATTCCATATTTACTGTGGGTTTCTTTTGCTACAATATTGAATTTTGCGGTTTGGAGGTTGAATTAAAAAAAATTAATTAATATGAAAAATCAGACAGAAAAAAATAATCAAATCATTATTTACAACGCTGAAGACGGGCAGACAAAAGTTGAAGTCCAAATGAAAGACGAGACAGTTTGGCTTACCCAGAAACAAATGTCGGAGCTTTTTGATAAAAACAGAAAAACTATTACTGAACATATAGGAAATGTGTTTAAAGAAGGAGAATTAGCGGAAAAGTCAGCATGCCGGAAATTCCAGCATACTGCTGAGGATGGAAAAAAATATAATGTTAATTTCTATAAAAAAATAGTTGAGAAAAATAAAAAATAATCATACATATTATAAAGAAGATTGGGTTTAAAATATTTTTATGGGTTTGACTATCTATTATTCTGGTAAAATAAAAGACAAAAAATTAATTCCTGATTTGCAAAAAAAGTTAATTTTTCTGAGTAAAAAGAAAAATTGGCAATATTTTTTAATAAATGAAAATGGTTATCAGGGAATTGTATTGGAACTGCATCCGCGAGCAGAAAGTTTTTCTATTATTTTTAATCAAGATGGCTATATTGTTGATCCTGGTTCTGTGATTTATAAAGAAAATTTAGTTGGCAAACCAGAGTTTGGCAGTTTTATTAAGACACAATTCGCTGGAGTTAAAACGCATTTAATTGTAATAAAATTGCTAGATTATTTAAAAAAGAATTATTTAATAAAGATGGATGTTGAAGATGAAGGAGAATATTGGGAGACAAGAGATACCAAATTATTGCAGCAAAGAATGGATTTTTTGAATATGGCTTTGGATATTGTGGAGAATAAATTAAAGCATAGCAAAATCGAACAAAAAGGTAATTTAGAGGAGATGGGTTTAGAAGTTGAGCAGATTTTAAAAAGTATTGATAAAAAAGATATTGAATTAGCAAGATTATTAAATGAGTTATAAATTGCAAATAATTTTAAAATAATTAATTTTTTAGGCATAATTTTTTAGATATGTTAGAACAATATTTAGAAAAATATTTTAATTTTTCAAACTTTCGGCAAGGGCAGAAAGAAATTGTCGAAAGCATTTTGGCTCGCAAAGATGTTTTGGCATTGATGCCAACAGGCGGTGGTAAATCTTTATGTTATCAATTGCCAGCGATTTTGAGCGATAAATTAACTGTAATTATTTCGCCATTGATTGCGTTGATGAAAGACCAAGTTGATGCACTGAAAGCTAGAGGAATTGAGGCGGTTTTTATTAACAGCTCTTTGAGTTTTGAAGAGATTGAAGCGAGGATGGCAGAGATTAAAATGAAAAAGATAAAAATTTTATATATTGCTCCAGAAAGATTAAGTCAGAAAAATTTTATTGAATTTTTGAAAACATTAGATATTTTTCTATTAGCAATTGATGAAGCGCATTGTGTTTCAGCTTGGGGTCATGATTTTCGGCCGGATTATATGCTGATTAAAAATTGCATTAAAGAATTAAAAAATAGGCCAATTGTGGGAGCATTTACAGCGACAGCTACGCCAGAAGTTAAGCAAGATATTATCAAAAGATTAGAATTGCAGGATCCAAAAATTTTTACAGCTGGATTTAATCGGCAGAATTTGAAATTTTTTGTTCAAGCTAATTTAAAAGCAGGTCAAAGACCTAATGAAGTTTTGAGGATTGTAAAATCTTTGCAAGGCAGTGGAATTGTTTATACTTTGACTCGAAAAGAAGCAGAAGAGACAGCTGCTTTTTTGTGTGAAAATAATATTAAGGCGACGTTTTATCATGCAGGAATGCAACCTTTGCAAAGATCGCAGATGCAAAACGATTTTATGGAAAATAAATTTAAAGTGATTGTAGCAACGATTGCTTTTGGCATGGGAGTTGATAAAGCAGATGTCAGATTTGTAATTCATATGGGAATGCCAGCAAGTTTGGAAGGATATTATCAAGAAGCAGGCAGAGCTGGACGCGATTCTGAAAATGCTTATTGTATTTTATTGCATAGCAAAAAAGATGTCGGTTTGCATAATTATTTTATTCAAAAGGATAAAGAGGAAATGCAGAGATTAGGAAAGAACTATGCGGAAATTAGTCAGGTCATAGATGTTAAATATCGCCAATTGGAAAAGATGGTGGAATATGTCGAGAATAATAAATGTCGGAGAAAAATGATTTTAGAGTATTTTGCAGATTTAGATTTAAATAAAATTAATAATAATTGCCAAGGCTGTGATGTGTGTTTTAATTTTAAATGGCAAAATACTTTGGCGAATTTGGATATGGATGTTTTACAAGACAAAAATTCTAAACATTCAGGTTCTGATACAGTTTTACAGACTATTAAGTTATATCAGCAAAAACATACTTTAGAACAAATTGCTAAAATCAGATCTTTGGGAGTAAGAACTATTTTTAATCATTTGATCAAATGGTATAAAAGTGGCGGTGATTTGGAAATTGAAAAATTTATTACAAAACAGGAAGAACAGCAGATTTTGCAGGCAATGGCTAAAGCTTCCGATTATCAAAGATTAAGGCCAATTAAAGATCAATTGCCGGAGAGTGTGAGTTATGAAAAAATTTGTTGTGTAATTGCAAAGATTCAGAGAATTGATTTGAAATAAAATAAATTTAAAAACGTTGACAATTTAATATTATTATGCTATTATTTTAGGTTGGTTTTAAGGTAAGCAAAGCATTAAATTAATGCATCAAAATTTTGAACTGATAAGTTAATATTTGAATTATTTTAAATATTGTCTTATCTGTTTTTTTTATGTTCTTTATAATTTTGATTAGAAACCGGCAAGAAGGATTAATTTATTAATTTTTATTTCCGGTTTCTAAAGAGACACCCAGCAGTGCATTGAATATCTTTCTGCACTGCTTCTTTGAGGAGGATAGGATGAACAATTCTCGATTTCCAGCAAGGAATACAAGTGCAGTAAAGTCCAGTCCTACAAATCCAACTTCACGCACAGGTATTGTAATTGCTGACGATGATGATGACGATGATGATGGACCAGTTCCAGTTAGGATTGCGGCAAGATCGGCTGTAGTTCGTCGTACAGTTTCAAAAGCTTCAGTTCCAGTTGCAGTTCGGCCAGTAGTTGTTGACGATGACGAAGATGAAATTGTCATTGTTAGAAGATCTGCTAGGTCGGCTATCTTCAGATCTAACGCGCTTTATCAGAGAGTTGTTGTGATTGCGCCGACGAGAAGTACTTGTGTGAACATTGCAACTGTTCTGGAAGCAGAAGAATTGCCTTTGACATTGCTTGAAAAAGTGAGAGCTCTCGAGATGGATGCTGCAATTTCTGATCTGGCAAACAGCGGATTTGGAGTTGTTGCAGGTACAGGAACTGGCAAGACTGTTGCGATTCGTGATATCTGCCAGAAGGCGCTTGCGACAGACAATCTGCGAATTGCAATTGTAACTCGCGAGTATGATCCAGCGGAAAATCAGCGTCATGCCAATGTCTTTGTGATTACGCCTGGCGTATCTTTGAACTGGTTGAAAGATGGCAGGATTTCAAAAAGTGATCTAATCATTATCGATGAAATTCATCAGACCTCTGAACATCTGGAATTGTCTATGGCTTTGGCCAAAAAGACTGGTTGCAGATTCGTTTGGATGTCGGCAACGATTGATCCAGAGGACTTCAAGAATTATCTTGGAGCAGAGACAGTAATTACTTGTGATGCTTTTGATCCGACGCGTAAAGCAAGAGTTGAAATTGTTAGAACGACAATTGAAGAAACTCTTGATGATCTGGTTGGTTGGGTTGGGAATGAAGAACGTGGCGTGGCAGTCTTTGTGCCAAGTCGAGGCATTGCTGAAAAGTTGGCTAGCCAGTTTTCTAACACTGGAATTCACACTGATTTTTATCATGGTGGTGAATCAGCTGACAAGTTGAGGCCATATTTGACTGGCAAGGTAAAGAAGCCATTTATGATTTTTATGACCATTGCTGGCGCATCCAGTCTCAATATCGTTGGATTGGATACAGTAGTGATTGTTGATCAATTCTATTCTGAAGTTGTGCTTTCTGGAGGAGTCAAATCCTTGCAGAAGCAAGAGCTCGGAAATAATGAATTGTTGCAAATGGGCGGTCGTGTAAATGGGCGAGCAAAGAATGGCAAGATTGTGATCGTATCAGATCGTAAGATTGATTTTCACAGTCTTCGGGCAACGGCGCCGGATTTTGTTCTTGGTGGTAACCTTGAGAATACGGCTCTGATTTGCGCTCGATTGGGAATTGATATTGCTGATCTTGATTTGATTGGCGAAATTGATATAGATGCTTATGATCGAGTTGTAAAGCGTTTTTGTGATCGTGGCATCATTTCTTTGGAAGGCGGAATTCATTTGACTGAGCTTGGCGAGCGAGTGGAGAGATTGCCACTTGAACCTGCAATGGCAGAATTGCTTGTCAAAGCTCAAGATTCAAAAGATGAAGATTTGTTCCATAGAGTGCTGATTGTTTCTTGCATCGGTCAATTGTATCGGTTGCATAAAGAAGAATGGGATATGTCTGTTTGTGTCTGTGGTTCTGACCATTTGACAGCGTACAACATTATTGTTCAGGCACTTCTGGAATTTGGCTATGTTCGTAAAGATGATGTTTTTTCTTACAGATTGCGTGATGATCGCAATCCTTACGAAAAGAGCGAATTCATGAAATGGTGCGATGAAAAAGGCTTTTTTGCCAAAGAGATCAGGGATGTACTGATGGCTGTCAATTCAGTTTATCGGCATTTTCAGATGGAATGTCCTGATCCAGAAAGCTTGAAGTTGGTTGAATGTGATTCTTCCGAACACAGCAAATTTGTTGATTTGTTGGCAAGAGTTCAGTCTTTGGACTTTGTTCATTATCAGCAGAATTCGATAGCTGGAACAGTATGGGCTGCAAAGGGCGGAATGAATAGAGGCGGCTATGTTTTGGGCAAGATCAGATATTGGAATGATAAGCGAGAGATTCGGAGAGCAAGCATTGAAGGAACGGAAATTCCTTTGAACTTGGTTATGCAATATTCTTCGCTTAAGCCAATTGAATTTCTAGGAAGGACTTATCTTGGTGAAAAATATGGCGTTCGTTTTGTGAAGTACTTTGCTGGCGAACCAATTGGACTGCCGTTTTTGAATTTTGTAGAATTGGAAGATATTCCTGCACAATATAGAGACAAGGTGTAGAGCATTTCTTTGCGGAGTGCTCTTTTTTTATTGGAAAAATTTTATTGTTTTGTTGAAGAAAATTGGGTGGTTAATTTGATTAATATAGTCTTTTTCCGATTCTATTGACAAAGACTAAAAAATTTGCTATACTTAAAATAATAAGAAATCAGGGTGTTTTCACCCATAGATTCGAGCCTCGCTCATGCATTTACTTAAATATGTGACGTCGCAGGAATCGGATCACATATTTATGTCAAATGAAGCAGTGCTTTCAAAGAAAGCGTCGTTTTTAAATCTAGGATTAGTCCCAGATCTTTTAAGCGCGTTAGAAAAACAACAATTTACAATTCCTACTCCAATCCAAGAAAAGGCGATTCCAGTGGCAATAGAAGAAAAAGATATTATTGGTATCGCTCAAACTGGAACTGGAAAGACAATGGCTTTTGGTTTGCCAATGATGCAAAGAATTGCCAAAACAAATGGACAAGGTTTAATTCTTTTGCCAACAAGAGAATTGGCAATGCAAGTTGAAGAATCATTATTAAAAATTGGCAGAACTCTTGGTCTTAAAACTGCAATATTAGTTGGTGGCGCATCAATGAGTATGCAAAGACAAAGAATTTATAGTCATCCACATATTATTATTGGTACTCCTGGCCGTATTATCGACCATTTACAAAGACGCAATTTGAATTTAAGCAAAGTTAATACTTTGGTTTTAGATGAAGCTGATAGAATGTTAGATATGGGTTTTGCGCCTCAAATTAAAGAAGTATTAGAAACTGTTCCAAAAGAGAGACAGACTATGCTTTTTTCAGCAACAATGCCTGGAAGAATTGTTACAATTGCAGCGAGATATATGAAAAGCCCGATTAGGATTGAAGTAGCTCAATCTGGTACAGCTGCCGAAAAAGTGGAACAAGAAATGTTCGTTGTAAATCCTCATCAAAAAAGATTATTAGCAATTAAATTGTTAAAAGAATATAAGGGCACAGTATTGATTTTTACTAGAACAAAATTTGGTGCTAGTAAATTATGCAGATTCTTGATAACTTCTGGATTTAGTGCTTCAGAAATTCATTCAAATAAAAGCTTTGCACAAAGACAAGTAGCTTTAAACTTATTTAAACAAGGAAGATCAAGAATATTAGTTGCAACTGATGTTGCATCTCGCGGTATTGATGTTTCTGATATTGAATTAGTCATTAATTATGACTTGCCAGATGATCCAGAAGATTATGTACATAGAATTGGCAGAACTGGCAGAGCTGGAAAAGGCGGAAAAGCAATTTCATTTGCAATGCCTGATCAAAAATACAAAGTTGTACAAGTAGAAAGACTAATTAGAAATAGCATTAGTATTTCAAAGACTCCTCTTTTGGAGCAACCAATTCAACCTGCATTTAATTCTTTTCGTCCAGTACAAGCAAGATCAAATACTTCTTTTCAAGGAAGAGGCAGATCTAGTTTTCAAGGACAAGGACGTGGACGTCAGCAAAATAGCGGACAAAGCAACAGACGTTTTCCAAAAAGAAATGCTGGACAATTTAATTATGGCAATAGCTGGTAACTTTTGCGCAAAAAAACGCAGAAGCTAACGCGGAAAACGCAGAAAGAATATCGAATTTAATTTATTTTTATGTTAGAATGTACCTAGATAATCTTGGTACATTTTTTTTATTAATTATTTAAAATTTATGCCAAAAAGAAAAGGCGTCTTTAGAACAAAAATGGAAAGAAAGGGTAAAAAATTGTATGCCAAACGTGAAACAACCGGAGAATTTAAGGACATACAAAATATTGGTAAAACAATAAAGGGCGAAAAAAGACAGCATTCAAAGAAAAAAGTTAAACCTGGCTATGGATTCAGAGGCGAAACAAAATAGATGAAAACATTAATTGTTAATATTTCTATTGCTCATCAAAATACTTTGAATGTAGCAAAAAATATGGCTCGAGTTTTTGATTGTAAAATTAAAAAGCCAAATGAAATAAATATTAATGATTTAAAAAAATACGATCTGATTGGTTTTGGTTCAGGCATTTATTTTATGAAACATCATGTCAGTTTGTTAAATTTAGTTGAAAAATGTGATGACATGAAAGGAAAAAAAGCATTTATTTTTTCAACTAGTGGATTTAACAGTAAAGTTGTTGTAAGAAAAATGCACAAAGCTTTGAAAGAAAAATTGCAAGCGAAAAATTTTGAAATTATTGGCGAATTTAATTGTCCAGGACTAGATACTTGGGGGCCATATAAATATATGGGTGGATTGAATAAAAATAGGCCGAATGAGAGAGATTTTAAAAATGCAATTCTATTTGCAAAAGAATTAGTTAAAAAATTTTAATTTTAAGTTATAATAATATTGTTTAAATTAAATTTATGGCATTAATTGAAAGTATAAAAAATATAGTTACAAAATTGCCAGCTGAATTAAAAGAAAAAAATGGAAAATATGAATTTGAATTAACAATTGCAGAAAGAAAAGTTTTTTTATCAAGCAAAAAATTAGTTTATAAAGCAAAATTTAAAATTGATGATGCTAAAAAAGAATTAATATTTTCAGAAATGTTGAAAGAATCAGGATTTGGATTATCTTCTGGTTCAGATGATCAAGCTCCTGGGTTTGGTTTTAAAGCTGGAACTTATAAAACTGGACTTGGTCCAAGAACTGGAAAAATAGAAGAGCAATCAGAACTATTTAAAAAGAAATATAATTATAAATTTGATTTTTCTAAAATAAGAAATGAATTTGAAAAAGCTGTACAAAATTCAGGCTATAATTTTAAGTATCAAATATTTTCAGTATAAAATTGTTTAGTCAAAAATTTTAATAAATTTTGAGTTTGCTTAATTCATTCTTGTAAAAATTGTTAAAATATTATAACATAAAAAATGTTACTTTAATTTTTTATTATGTTGTTTCAGTCAATAATTGTTGTTTTAGGCCTTTGCCTTTTTGAAATTATTTCAAGTGTTGATAATGCAATTGTCAATGCTCATGTTTTGCAGACTTTGCCGAAAAGATTTCGAAAGATTTTTTTATTTTGGGGTTTGCTGATAGCAGTTTTTCTTGTTAGAGGTATCTTGCCTTTTTTGATAGTTTGGTTGGCAAATACTGATTTAGGATTTGGAGAAGTATTTGAGTCTGTTTTTTCTAATGATCCAATGATCAAAGAGGCTTTAGAAGAAACCAAGCCATTGCTTTTATCAGGTGGCGGAATTTATCTATTGTTTGTAGCTTTGTCATGGCTTTTTTTGGAAAAAAAGAAATATGCATTTTTAGTTGAGCATTTTATTTTTCATCAAGGTGTTTGGTTTTATGCATTAGCATCTGTATTTTTTACAGTTATGATTGCTCTTTCAGTAAAAATTGGAAATCCGGCAATGGCATTATCAACTTCGATTGGCGCAACAGCCTTTTTTATTACTGATGGAGTAAAAAAGAATGCTGAAGAAAAAGGTAAAACTTTATTAAATTCAAGTACTGTTGGAGCGTGGAGTAAAATAATGTATCTTGAAGTGTTAGACGCTTCTTTTTCAATTGATGGAGTAATTGGTGCTTTTGCTTTTACAATGTATGTTCCTCTAATTTTGTTAGGTAATGGTTTAGGTGCAGTTGTTGTTCGCGAGATAACTATTCGAGGAATAAATTTGATTTCTAAATTTGCCTATTTAAAAAATGGTGCAATGTATTCAATTGGAGTTTTGGGCGCGATAATGATTTTAGAAGCTTTTGGCAATGAGTTTCCATTTTGGATTGCGCCTTTAGCAACAATTTCTTTGTTGGCAATATTTTTATATTTATCATATAAAGAAGGAAGAAGGAAAAATATAATAAAGGCGTAAATAAAAAACTGTTAGATAAGTTAGACTGGTTAGACTGGTTAGACTGGTTAGACTAGTTAGATTAGTTGGGTTGTTAATTATTTTAAAAATGGGTAATAACTGGATTTAGCCACCAAATTTAGTAACTAAATCAATTAATAATTCTTCTTGTTTGTCTAGCGAAATCATTCTATGATTAAATTTCCAAGCAATTTCAGCAACAAACAATTGCAATC